>VXTH01000208.1:0-1380 GCA_009837565.1 Chloroflexota bacterium
CCGATGAAGGTGTAGACCATGATGTTGAGCGCAGAATCGCCAAAGCTATGGAGTTCGACGATGTAGTAGTCGTGGCGCATGTTGGGATTGGAGCGAACGGTCGCGCGGATTCCTTCGACAAAAGCCTGGATGCGGTCCGGATCGGTGTGGTAGGCGATTCCCACAGTGGTGTAGTAGCGACGCCAGGTGCGCTGGCCCATGTTGTTGACGGCGGTGTCGGTCATGCGGGCATTCGGGACGGTGATGAGCGAGTCGGCGAAGGTGCGGATCCGGGTGGAACGGAAGCCGACCTGCTCGACCGTGCCCTCGATGTCGTCGAGGATGACCCAATCTCCCACCTGGAATGGTTTGTCGGCGAGGATCGTCGCTCCACCCAGGAGGTTCTTGAGCGTGTCCTGCGCGGCGAGAGCGACGGCGAGGCCACCCAGTCCGAGACCGGCGATCAGCGAGGTGATATTGACGTCAAGGTTCTGCAGGATGAAGACCGCGCCGATGGCGCCGACAAAGATTTTTCCAGCAGTACGCGCCAGGGGGACCAGTTGGTCGTCGAGCTTGGAGTCGGTCTCGGCTGCCATCTCCCGCCTGTAGTCAGCGGCGGCGTCGACCAGGCGGAAGCCGACCAACACTCCGGCGAAGGTTGAGGCGAAGTTGGCGAAGATTTCGACAACGTTCTCGACATCAGGATCGAAGTCGAGAACCGGAAAGCCGATCGCCAGCGTAACAGCACCGAGCAACAGGAGCAGCGGGCGCTGCATCCGTTTGAGCTCGAACTGCCAGAACTCGTGGCGCTCGGGCGCGGTGCGTCGCCTGATGGCCTGATTGAGCGCGAAGATAATGGCGAATCGCGCGACGACGATGATCAGCGCCATCACGCCGAGTCCGACGAACTGCCAGATCTCGATGCCGATCACCGACTCGTTGAGCCAGTTGAAGACGAGGTTGGGAGACATGGCGGGGTCCGGGATGAGTGTCTTGACGCCGCCCTCACCCTAGCCCTCTCCCGCAGGGAGAGGGGACAAGAAGGTCGCTCGGTGCTCTATTCCCTCCCTAAATGACAGGGAATGCGGACCGGGACCCGCGGGGGACGCGGGTCAACTATGCAGTTTCGGCTAGGCCGTTGAGGGATTGTGCTCGAAGCCGCAGGCCTTGTGTGAGCCGTCGCAGAATGGCTTCATGTCCGACTGTCCGCAGCGGCAGAGCGCGGCCATCGACCCCTTGGGATTGGGGATGGTCGAGCCGTCATTCGCCTTTAGCGACAGTCCCTCGGTCGAGATCAGGATCGGTCCGTTCGCGTTGATCGTGATTTCCGCCATGGCGCTCTCCGATGCTCTGGATGGGTGCTCTGGATGACTTGGCGTCACAGTTAGCATAATCGCCGTA
>VXTH01000208.1:1390-2058 GCA_009837565.1 Chloroflexota bacterium
GCCCACGACTCCAGGAGCGCCCAATATGAAGCTGACCGTTGAGTTTCCCTCTGTCGTCCATCGTGATGGTCCGGATGAGATCGCCCGGCTGGCGGCGGCGATCGAAGCAATCGGCTACGACGAGATTGACATATTCGACCACGTCATCAATGGGTATCCGATTGAAGGCCGGGATCCCGCGCCGTATCCGGCGACGATGCCGCTGCTGGAGGCGCTGGTCACGCTGGGCTACATCGCAGCGGTGACTGAGCGAGTCGGACTGGGGACCGAAGTGTTGGTGTTGCCGCAGCGACAGCCGGTGCTGGCGGCGAAGCAGTTCAGCACGATTGACACGCTGTCGGGCGGACGGTTGCGGGTTGGCGAGCTCGGCGGCTGGCAGGTGTCGGAGTACGACGCGCTGGGCATGGACTTCCACACGCGCGGTCGGGCCATGGACGAGGCGATCGCGTTGATGCAGGCATGCTGGCGCGACCAGACGATTGAGTTTGCCGGCGATCACTTCAGCGCCGAATCGATGGCGATGGAACCGAAGCCGCCGCAGGGAGGTGGGATCCCGCTCTGGATTGGCGGCGGCTCCAAAGCGGCGCTGCGACGCGCGGGACAGGTAGGCGACGGTTGGATGGCTTCGGGCATGCTGGGCTCGCAGGGCGCCGATGCGATTGCGGAGG
>VXTH01000208.1:2068-4859 GCA_009837565.1 Chloroflexota bacterium
GGCAGAGAGGGCGGGTCGCGATCCCGACGCGCTCGGCTTCCAGTGCCAGCTGGCCACGCCTCCGCGGGCCGGCGATCCCTCGACGCGCGAGTACTGGGCCCGAACTGCCGACGTCGCGGCGACCGCAGCCGCCGCGCAGGAGGCCGGCTTCGGCTGGGCGGCGGTCAACGTGACTGGGGTCTTTGTCGCGGGGGCGCGCTCGATCGACGCCATGATCGAACAGCTTGGCGTCCTGCACGATGCGATCCGCGCAGAGACTGGCTAACGAACGGACGCTGGATTGTGCGCTGGCTATGGGCTGTGGTCCTGCTGGGCGTGCTCATACTGTCGCTGGCGCATGACTCCCTGGCACAGGATGACGAGCCGCCGCTTGTCCTCGTGATCGACATCGACGGGCCGATCGAGCCGATCACCGAACGCTACCTGTCGCGGGTGATCGACGAGGCGGAATCGCGTAAGGCACAGGCCTTGGTCATTCGGATCAACACGCCCGGTGGTCTGATCAGCTCGATGCGCAATATGGCCGAGCAGATACTCAACGCTCCGGTCCCGACCATCACCTACGTCTGGCCCTCCGGTGCTCAGGCAGCCTCGGCCGGCACCATCATCACGATTGCAGCGCACGTTGCTGTGATGGCGCCGGCGACCAACATCGGCGCCGCGGCGCCGGTCACCGGCACCGGAGAAGACTTGCCGCCGACGCTTCGCAAGAAAGTCGATGAGGACATCACGGCGTTGATTCGTAGCATCGCCTCCGCCAGAAGCCGCAACTACGAGGCGATTGAACTGACAGTGCTGGAGGCCAAGGCCTACACGGCCGACGAAGCGCTGGACCTTGGTGTGATTGATCATGTCTCTGTCGATCTCGATTCGCTGCTCAATCGGGTCGACGGGACTGAAGTCCAAGTCGGTGCGGAAACGCGCGCGCTGCGCACCGCGGGAGCACAAATCGATGAGCAGGGACGCTCGATGCTCGAGCGATTTCTCGACATCCTGACCAATCCGAACGTCACCTACGCGCTCATCCTGCTGGGTACGTACGGGGTGATCTACGAGATCCGCGATCCGGGCAACTTCGGTCCCGGCGTTCTCGGAGTGCTGGGACTGGTGCTCGGTTTCGCGGGAATCGGGTTGCTGCCGGTCAACTTCACTGGCGTCCTGCTGCTCGTGGCCGGCATCATCCTGTTGCTACTGGAGTCGCAATTCGACGGATTCGGCTGGGCGGGGATCGGAGCCGTGATTTGCTGGATCCTTGCGGGATTCCTCCTCTTTGGCGAAATCTTCCCCGAGCCAACCGCGCTGGACGATCCGCTGGAGATATCCCGCTGGGTGCTCGGGTTGTTCGGAGCTGTGACGGTGTGTGTCATCGCCATGTTCTGGATCCTAGGTCGAGGCGGCGGCAAGTCAGAGGCGTTCATCCCTGAGCGTGAACGTCGCCTGATTGCTCAGTCCGGCACTGTCGTCGATATCCTCAATCCGAGCGGTGAAATCCTCGTCGGCGACGAGCAGTTCACCGCCATGACCGAAGGCGAAGACATCGGAGCAGGCAAGTCAATCGTCGTCACCGGCGTCTATGCCGGCGGCGTGCTCAAGGTCGTCGAGCCGGGTGAGGCGCCGTCGGAGTTGACGAGCCGGTCGTGGCGAGATCGCGTAGCGCGATACTCGCTGGCACACATAATCAGACAACGAAGGGAACGCTGACATGGGAGTCATACAGACCGTCGGACCCAACGAGGCCCTCGTCCGGTCCGGAGGCGGGGACCAGCCAAAGGTCGTCGTCGGAGGACGCACCCTGGTCATTCCAATCTTTCATCGATCGCAGCGCCTGCCGCTGAGCGTGATGACGCTGCACGTGAAGACCGAGAACGTCTATACCGGCGAGGGCGTCGCCGTCTCTGTTGACGGTGTCGCACAGGTCAAGGTGGCGCGGTCGGAAGAGGCAATCCGAACAGCGGCACAGCAATTTCTGGGCAAGACCGAATTGGAGGTCCAGGACGTCCCGTTGCAAACGCTGGAGGGTCACCAGCGCGCGATTCTGGGGACATTGACGGTGGAGGAGATCTACCGGGACCGGGAGAAATTCGCGTCGCAGGTTCGGACCGTCGCCTCGCCCGACCTCGCCGGGATGGGCCTGGAAATCGTCTCGTTCACAATTCGCGACATTAAGGACCCGGGTGGCTATCTCGACGCGCTGGGCGTGCGCCGCACGGCCGAGGTTCGACGCGATGCGACGATTGGCCAGGCAGAAGCGGAACGTGACGCCGGGATTCGCTCGGCGGAGGCCAAGCGAGAGCAGGAAGCGGCGACGTTTGAAGCCGAGACGCGGATTGCCGAGTCGGAGCGTGGCTACAACGTGCAGAAGGCTGCCTACGACCAGGAAGTGAACGCCCGCCAGGCGGAAGCCGAACTCGCCGACGAACTGCAGCGCGCCAAGACACAGCAGGAGATTCGTCGCGAGGAGGTGGAAATCGAAGTCGTCGAGCGGGCCAAGCAGATCGAACTGCAGCAGCAGGAGATCCAACGGCGCGAGCGCGAACTCGAAGCGACGGTGCGCAAGCCGGCCGAGGCCGAGCGCTACCGACTGGAAACCATCGCCGAGGGCAATCGCAATGCCGTAGTGGCTGAAGCCGCGGCGGACGCCGACGCCACCCGTCTGCAAGGTGAAGCGCAGGCGGAGGTGATTCGTCTCACCGGTCAGGCGGAAGCCGAGGCGATCGAGGCCAAAGGCGCGGCGGAGGCGGCTGCGATGAAACTGAAGGCGGAGGCCTGGAAACAATACGGAGAGGCCGCC
>VXTH01000208.1:4869-10148 GCA_009837565.1 Chloroflexota bacterium
GGCCGCCGTCATTCAGCAAGTGCTGGAGACGTTGCCGGCAGTCGCCGAGGCGGTCGCGCAACCGCTTGCGCGGACCGACCGGATCGTGATGTTCGGTGGTGGAGACGGCGGTGGAACCGGCGCGAGCAAGCTCACTCGTGACATCACCCGCACCGTCGCGCAGGTACCTGAGGTGATCGAATCGCTGACGGGTATTGACATCGTGGGGAGTATCAAGAACATTCCTGGACTCGAGTCGACCACCCGCAGTGCCGAAGCAGAGAACGAAGAGCGGGCGCAGAGCGAGCCGTCGGAGCAGACCGACCGGCCGCAGGCCTGACCCGGTGGCCGATTCGATGATTACCGAGCACGGCGTTCTGCCGATCGCGTTGGGCGACAACTGGGCGTATGCGTTGCCGACCTCCGACGGCGTGATCATGATCGACGCGGGGCCGGATTATGACGGGGCATGGGAGGCGTTGGCCGCACAGCTCGACGCGGCGGGACTGCACATTCGTGACGTCAAGTACGTCGCGATTACGCATGCCCACATCGACCACTGCGGACTGGCCTTCCGCTGGCAGGCTGAGGGCGTGCCGGTCGTCGCTTCGGAGCTTGAGGCGCAATCGTTTCTGCATGGACGCAACATCATCGGCTACCAGACGCAGTACGTCTTCGATCACATGCGCCGGGTGGGCGTGCCGGAGGAACGGATTGCCGGGTTCATCGAGTCGCGGGAACGGATGCGGCGGGCATTCCGGTCGGGCGACAACACGGGCGGCGGGGTGCGACGCGAGCGCTGGCCTGGATTGATCAGGGGGACGCCGTTTCGGGCGGACGAGGAGTTGTCGGATCGGTCCGAGATCCGGCTCGGCGACCGGCGGGTGGTGCTGGTCTCGGCGCCGGGACACACTCCGGGAAACTGTGTGTTTTTCGAACCGGAAACCGGAGCGCTATTCAGCGGGGACCAAGTGATCCCCGGTCTGAACTCGAATCCGGGCTGGCATTGGGACATCTCGGTTGAGCCGCCGGAACGGTTCCGCAGCCTGCCGGCGTTCGCTGACTCGCTGGATCGGATTGGGACGCTCGACGTGACGCATCTGTATCCGGGACACCGCGAGTCGTCGGACGAGGTTGCGTAAGAGATTGAGCGGGTGCGGCGGCATCATCGGAAGCGGCAAGGGCAGCTGCGGGGGATGCTGGGGGAAGGGCCGAGGTCGCCATACGAGCTGCTGACAACGATGTTCAGCCGGCTGCCGGATCGCCGGCTGTGGCAGGCGATGGCCGAGGTGACGGGACACATAGACGCGCTGGTGGTCCGCGGCGAGGCCGTGGAGGTTGAGGCGGATGGTCTGCTGACGATCCGGATGGTCTGAGACGCTACAGCCGGCGGTAGACGCCGGAGGAGCCGGTCATGAGCTCGCCGAGGGTGGCTCGGCGAATGAGCGTGAGGGCCGAGGTGACGGCTCGGGCTTTGATGGCGGCGCGGGTCTGGGCGAAGGTGTAGCCGGTGGCGTAACTCTCGCCGGCGGTTTCGATGCCGAGGCAAACGGCGCCGACCGGCTGACCTCCGTGTGGTTCCGGCCCGGCAACGCCGGTGATGCCGACGCCGATGTCGGCGTCGAACTGGCGTCGCACGGCGCCGGCCATGGCGGCGGCGGTCTCGTTCGAGACGACGCCGTGATCCGCGATGATCGCCGCGTCGACGCCGTACTGGATTTTGGCCTCGGCGGTGTAGGTGACGAGTCCGCCCCGGAAGTATCCGCTGGCGCCGGGCACGTCGGTGATCGTGCTGGCAAGGAGTCCGCCGGTACACGATTCCATGACGGCGATCGACATGCCGCGGTCCTTGAGCAGCCCAGCAACGGCATCCTGGAAGGTGTCCTCGTCGGCCCCCCAGATCGCATCGCCGAGCATCGAACGGATTTGTTGCTCGACCGGCGCGATTCGGTCGCGGGCGACATCTTCGTACATGGCCTTGGATGCGAGCCGCACGTGGACGCCGTCGGCCTTGTGATAGACGCCGACGGTCGGATCTTCGGCGAAGCGCAGATCGCCGAGGAGTTCGTCGAGCATTGACTCGCCGAGGCCGGTCGTCTTGAGGGTGCGGGAGATCAGCACGCCGCCATCGGAGCGGGCTGTAAGGCGCGGGGCGATGTCGTTCTCCCACATGCCGGTCATTTCGGCCGGCGGCCCGGGCATGGCAATGATGATTGCGCCGTCTTTCTCGACCCACCAGCCGGGCGCGGTGCCGCGTGGATTGGGGATCGATTCCCCTGAGGGGATGATCGTCGCCTGCTTCACGTTCTGCTCAGGCATTCGTCCGCCGCGACGCTCAAAGAAGTTGCGGAGATGCGCTTCGAGCTCGGGAACCACGTAGGGTTCCTCGCCGACCGACTCGGCGATTGCATCGCGAGTGACATCGTCCTCCGTGGGTCCAAGACCGCCGGTCAGGATTACGACATCTGAGCGACCGACGGCAGTCTGAATGAGTTCGACCAGCCGATCCCTGTTGTCGCCGATCTGGTGCATGAAGAAGAGGTCGATGCCCATCGCGGGTAATCGCTGGGCCATGAAGTTGGCGTTGGTGTCGAGGATTTCGCCCATCAGGATTTCGGTGCCGATACTGATGATTTCCGCCCGCATATGGACCTCGTCTCGCTGTTGCCTCGTCGCTCAGATGTTACTCGGCGGACATGAATCGAAGCCCGCGGACCTGCTGGTACGCTTCCCGAATGACCACCACCGCGCCGCCTCCGAGCCTGTCTGACGTTGCCGAGATGGCGGCCCGCGTGCGGGAGAACGTGGGCCGCGTGATCGTCGGTCGCGAGCAGGTGCTGGACCACACGCTGGCCGCGATTCTGTCGGAGGGTCACATCCTGCTTGACGACGTCCCCGGTC
Source organism: Chloroflexota bacterium (assembly GCA_009837565.1). Classification (GTDB taxonomy): domain Bacteria; phylum Chloroflexota; class Dehalococcoidia; order Bin125; family Bin125; genus Bin125. Next base: position 7,750 of record VXTH01000208.1, read on the forward strand.
TGGGCAAGACGATGCTGGCCAAGTCGTTCGCGCGCTCGATCGGCTGCTCGTTCCGACGGATCCAGTTCACGCCCGACCTGCTGCCATCAGATGTGACCGGCGTCAACATCTACAACCAGAAATCGGGCGAGTTCGAATTTCGGGCCGGTCCGTTGCTGGCTCAGCTCGTCCTGGCGGACGAGATCAATCGCGCCTCGCCGCGGACACAGGCGGCGCTGTTGGAGGCGATGGAAGAGCGACAGTTGACGGTCGAAGGCGAGACGATGGCGATGCCGCGGCCGTTCCTGGTGATCGCGACGCAGAATCCGGTCGAGTTGGAGGGCACCTTCCCATTGCCTGAGGCTCAGCTGGACCGGTTCTTGCTCAGATTGCGCATGGGCTATCCCGACGCGGCCGAGGAAGACGCGATCCTGCTGCGCTTCGAGCGCGCGCAGCCGCTGGAGGAACTGGAGCCGGTGGTGGAGTCGGAGCGGCTTCGCCTGATGGTTGAGACGGTGGAGCAGGTTCGGGTCAGCGAGGCCGTTCGCGGGTACATCGTGGCGATCGTTCAGGCGTCCCGGGAAGAGAAGGCATTTGAGCTGGGAGCGTCGCCGCGAGCGTCCCTGGCGCTGATGCGCACGACGCGCGCGTTGGCTGCGATCCGCGGACGCGAGTTCGTGCTGCCGGACGATGTGCAGGAGATGGCGCGGGTGGTGCTGCCTCACCGGCTGATGCTGTCGGCAGACGCACGTTTGCGTTCTTCAACGCCGGAGTCATTGCTCGAGCAGATGTTGAACCGCGTCCCGGTACCGATCGAAGCCGCCGCCGCCGGCAGCTAGTTCCGGCCAGAGCGAACCAGCGAATCGAGAGGGTCCGCCATGTCGATTCTGGGCGGCGGTGCGCTGAGCGAGCTCGAAGCCCGAAGCCGGCTGGAGGAACGGCAAGAACGGATCGCCTCAGGGAGCTGGGGCTTCCGCCACGACAACCGGATTATTCGAGCGATCTGGGCTCCGGCAACGGTCATTGTGGTGCTGCTCGGAGTGGCGACCGGCGAGATCATCGTCTCGCTCGTGGCGGCGACGGTGCTGGTCGCCGGATGGGCCGCCTGGACCTGGACTCGATACGCCCTGAATCGGCTCGAGAGCGACGTGCAGATTTCGCAGAAACAGGCGTTCGTGGGCGAGACCCTCGGTCTCCAGTTGCGGCTGGAGAATCGAAAGATCCTCCCGTTGACTGCGTTGCAGGTGCGGATCAATCTGCCGGAGATCCTTGAGCCCTCTAATGAGCCGTTCAGCAGACTGCACGAGTCGGCTCCGCAGGAGGGCGTCGTGGTGCGGTCGACCTCGATGCGCTGGTATGAGCGGCTGATCTGGGACTTCCAGATTCCGCTGATCACTCGAGGGCATTTCCAACTTGCACGGGTCGACCTCAAGTCGGGAGACCTGTTCGGGGTCTATCGCCGTGAGCGCACCGACGATGCGGAGCACACGCTCTGGGTCTACCCGGAGGTGATTGCGCTGGACCGGCTGGGACTGCCGCGATTGCGGCCGCAGGGTGAACGTCGCGGCGGTCAACGACTGTTCGAGGATCCCACGAGATTGCAGACGATCCGCGACTATCGGCCGGGCGACCCGCTGAAGAAGGTCGACTGGAAGGCCACCGCGCGGCGCCAGACATTGCAATCACGGGTCTATGACCCGTCCAGCGACCTGATCGCGATGGTCGCGCTCAACGTGTCGACGCTGCCTCATGCCTGGCAGGGATTTTTCGGCGACATCTTCGAGCGCGCAGTTTCGGTAGCGGCGTCGTTGGCCAGCGATTTTTCGCAGGACCGGGTCCCAGTGGGGCTGCTGGCCAACTGCACCTGGCCGGGTCACGACACGGCGATCCGGGTTCCCCCATCGCGGGCACCCGGACAGATGACGCGCATTCTTGAAGCGCTGGCCATGGCCGATGTATTCACGCTGGTTCGGATCGAACGGATGTTGAGTGAGGAGCGTTTGACCTTCGGCTCGACGCTCGCATTAGTGACGGCGGTGCTGACCCCGGCGCTGGAATCGTCGCTGATCCGCCTGAAACAGCATGGCGCTCAAGTTGGCTTGATCTATGTCGGTATCGAAGATCCGCCTGCGACGTTCGCTGAGTCACCTGTCTACGACATTCGCAGGGCGCTGGAAGGACTTCACTACGAACGGGTCGGCGAGGCGGGCCCCTGGGCTCGAACCGATCGGCTGTACGCGAGTCGCCGGCCCCCGGAACCGACTGAAGAAGTGAGTGTTCCGACCTTCGTTGGCGGCGACGATCCCATGCCGCATGAAGTCGCCAGCAGTGATGGTCAGGTGGCGGTCGCCGAGGGCTCGCCGTACGCGGCTAGCGAACCGCAGAGTCCCTGGTCGCGACCGGAGCGACCAGGATGAGCG
>VXTH01000208.1:10158-10740 GCA_009837565.1 Chloroflexota bacterium
GGATGAGCGTGGCTGACGCTGCCGATGATTCCGCGCCTCAACGGATACGGGTGCAACTGCTCTACACACCTTCACTGCTCGCCGGCGAAGCGATCCTGCTGATCATCCTCGCCAAGTTGATCCCGCGTCTGGTGGCGTACGACGCCGGCGAAACACTCTCTGTCTGGGCGGTCGCCGGAACGCTGGGATTGGGTTTCCTGGTCTCTCGCTGGCTTGGGAGACGCGAGTTATCGATGAAGCAGCGCTTCTGGTGGGGACTGCTGATCACGCTGGTCGCATTGCAGATCATCGGGTCGGCCGACCTGTCGGAGAGCGCCCGGATCTGGAACATGTCCTGGTTGCTGGAGCTGGGCCGGCCATCGAGTCCGGTCTGGCGGGAAGTGGTATTGCTGGAGGACGGGACGGCGATACCCGGAGAGATCGACCAGCTCTTTGCCGCGTTCATGTTGATCCCGATCTGGTTCCGCGGCGTCGCGCTGGGGAATGCCGATCTCGTCGAGCGACCGTTCGCCGCGTACGCCTTATCGGGACTGGTCATCCTGGCCTTCGCGCTGCCATTGGCCGACAACAGCGGCGTGGTCG
>VXTH01000187.1:0-10630 GCA_009837565.1 Chloroflexota bacterium
ACAAAAGAACAGTATTATGAATGCCGACAACCAACTGTGAAGGTCAGTCACCCGATGAAGCGCACTCCATTCTCCACCCATCGGATTCCACCACTCGGCCGACGGCGCTCTATCGTGGGCTCGCGATTCTCACGCTCTGCCGAACAGAACCGAACGCATCCGAACAGATCCGAACGCGATCTGCGCATGAACAAGCCTGAAAAAACCCGAAAAAACCTGAAAGAACCTGAAACGCAAGCGCGCGCAATTCCCTGTAAAACACAAGAGATCCGCAGCCGGGCGACGTCCAGAAAAAAAGTTCCCCGAAAACCTGAAATCGTCTCCGCCCCGCGAATATCTTCGCGTTCGGCGAACGCTGTTCCGTTCCGTCCCGCGAGGAGGTCGAGGGATCCGGCGCATGAGTGAAGACGACATCTTCCGATTCCTCACGAGCGTCGCCGCGCTCGTCTATGCCGGCGGCGTTGCCTCCCTGGCGTTGGCCCTGACCCGCGCCTGGCAGACCGACGATGCCGTTGAGCGCGATGTCCTCGTTCGCTCGGCCGACCGCGCGCATACGCGGATGCTGTTGCCCGGGATCATCGCAACCGGCGTCTTGGGCGCCATCTGGGGCATCCGCGCAGACGGGGTCGACCCGATCGGGACCGGCTGGTTGTTGGCGGTCGAGATTCTCTACCTGATCTCGCTGTTCGTGCTCGTGCCTGGCATGTTCGCCGGCGTACGGCGGGTACGGTTGCTTTCGCTGCAGGCGCGCAAGACGGGCGAGATCTCCGAAGAACTGACTGACGCGCTCAATGACCGCGGCCCGCTGGTCTTCGCCGTGCTGATGGTCATCCTGCTGCCGGTGCAGGTCGCGCTCGTCACCCTGCAGCCATAGCTGCACCCTCATAGTGCAGCCATAGCTGCACCCTCATAGTGCAGCCTTAGCTGCTGCGCCATGATGCAGCCTGAGTGGTTGCGTCATAATGCAGCCATAACGATCGGTAAAGGAACCCGAGCATGAAGATTTTCCTCGATACCGCCCGGCTCGACGAGATTCGGCAAGCCGTCGACTGGGGCGTCTGTGATGGCGTCACGACCAACCCATCGCTGCACTCGCGCGCGGTCGCGCACGAGGGCGATGATGCGATCACCTATCGAGAGCGCATCCTGCGAATTGCCGACATGGTCGACGGACCAATCTCGGCTGAATGCGTCACGCGAACGACTCAGGAACTAATCCTCGAAGCGCGTGAACTGGCGAGCTGGCATTCGAGCGTGGTCGTCAAAATCCCCATCGATGGTCCGGGCCTGGCCGCGATCAAGGCGCTCTCCGAAGAAGGCATTCGAATCAACACCACGTTGATTTTCTCGCTCAACCAGGCGCTGTTGGCGGCGCGGGCCGGCGCGGCGTACGTGTCGCCCTTCGTGGGACGGCTCGACGACATCGGCGAGAACGGCATTCAACTCGTCGCCGACACCGTCGACCTGCTCGACCGGTTCAACCTGCCGGCCCAGGTGATCGCAGCCTCGTTGCGAAACACCGATCACACGGCCGAGGCGGCGCGAGTCGGCGCGCACGTCGCGACGATTCCGTTCCCGGTGCTGGAACAGATGCAGCTGCATCCGCTGACCGACAAGGGGATCCAGGCGTTTCTCGACGACTGGCACAGAGCAGAAGCGGCGCTCAAGGCACAGCTAGTCGGGTAACTTTCCGCAATTCACGCTCGGAATTGCTTGCCAATCGGCAAATCACGCGTCTAGGATTGGGTTTGTCCCCGTGAGATTGGTTTCAGCGCGCCGCGCCCGTTGATCTGGTTGGCGTCGTAGAGCGCAGGAACCCGGTTCCACACAGACTGTGCCAGTACCCAGTCCTTCTGCAACGACGGCCGATCCACGCAACGAGCACGCGATGCGCCATTTCCAGAGGTAGCCGATGACGAGCCTGAACATCCCCGAGCTTGAGAGTTTGACCCGCGAGGAGCTCCTCGCCAAGGCCCGCGAACTTGAAGTCAGCGGGTTGTCGGGACTCAAGAAACAGGACATCGTCCTGCGTCTCTTGCAGGCCCAGTCGGAGGCTGAGGGCCACATCCTCTCCGGAGGCGTGCTCGAAATCGTCGACGATTCTTACGGCTTCCTGCGCGGAGAGTCGCTCCTGCCAGCTCCGACCGACGTCTATGTCTCGCAGAGCCTGGTCCGGCGCTCCGGACTGCGCACCGGCGATTACGTGATCGGCTCGGTTCGCCCGCCGAAGCAGGGCGAGAAGTACTACGGACTCTCTCGCGTCGATCTCGTCAACGGCGTCAGCCCCGATGAGGCGGCTGCCAGGCCCAGCTTCGAGAATCTGACCGCCGTGTTCCCGCATCAGCGCTTTGAGCTGGAAACCGAAGATCCGGCGGAGCTTTCCGGCCGCGTGATCGACCTCGTCGCGCCGATGGGCCGCGGACAGCGCGGCTTGATCGTCAGCCCGCCCAAAGCTGGCAAGACCATGCTTCTCCAGTCCATCGCCAATGGCATCGCGGTCAACCATCCCGAAGTTCATCTCATGGTCGTCCTCATCGGCGAACGGCCGGAAGAGGTCACCGAGATGAAACGCTCGGTGCGCGGCGAAGTGATCGCCTCCACCTTCGACGAACCAGTCGAGGAACACACCCGGGTCGCCGAGCTGGGACTGGAACGGGCCAAGCGATTGATGGAGATGGGCCGCGATGTGGTGATCCTGCTCGACTCGATCACCCGACTCACCCGCGCCTACAACCTCGAGATGCCCTCGACCGGGCGGACCCTCTCCGGTGGCATCGACCCCGTCGCGCTGTATCCGCCCAAGCGCTTCTTTGGCTCCGCTCGCAAGGCCGAGGAGGGCGGCTCACTGACGATCATCTCCACCTGCCTGGTCGATACCGGCTCGCGCCTCGACGATGTCGTATTCGAGGAATTCAAGGGCACCGGCAACTGGGAAGTCCGCCTCGACCGCAAGCTGGCCGAGCGCCGCATCTACCCCTCCATCGACATCGCCGCGTCATCCACCCGGCGCGAGGAACTGCTGCTCTCGGGCGAGGAACTCCAGCGGGTCTGGCTCCTCCGGCGCATGATGTCCGTCCTCGCCGGCTCCGGCGGCAGCGCCACCGAACCGACCGAGCGCCTCCTCGACCGCCTCGCCAAGACCAAGTCCAACACCGAGTTCCTCGAAAACCTCACCGCCGCCGAGGCCTAGAGATGAACCGCAACGACGTCGCCGACCTCTGCGAATCGCTGCCCGGCTCCTGGCCCGACTCGCCCTGGGGCGAAGACGACCTCGTCTACAAGCTGGGCAACCGCAACGCCGACGGCAAGGGTGGCAAGATCTTCTGCTTCGTCGGCGGAGGTTCGACCGGCAGCAGACCGCACGCCATATCACTCAAGGCCGACCCTGCGATCGTCCCCGCCCTGCACCAGCAGTACGAAGCCGTCACCTTCCCCAGCTACTTGAACAAGTCCCACTGGGTCGCAATCACCCTCGAATCCGACCTCCCCGACGACGAACTCGAAGAGCTGATCGTCGACTCCTACGAACGCATCCTCAGCTCGTTCAGCAAACGCCAACAGCGTCTGATCAGAGGCGAGGAATAGGGTCGACTAGGCAGGAACGACCGACAGCTCCACACGCGAGGCGCGGTCGGCGCTGTGGTGGACTGTGTTGAGCGCCGTCCGCGTGTGTGTATGGCGGCCGATGGGCTCTCCCGTGTTGGGATTGACGTCGAATCTGGGGTAGTTGCTGCTGCTAATCTCGACGCCGATCCGGTGCCCGGCTTTGAAGACGTTCGATGTGGGGTAGAGCTCGATCGATACCTCGACCACATCGCCGGGCGAGACCAGGTCCTCGCGGTCGTAGCCGTTGCGGAAGCGCAGGCGCTTGATGCTGTCCGTGATCCGCAGGTGGTAGCCCTCGGGATAGTCGGGATTCGGTGGGTAACAGTCGAGCAGCGCTGCTGTGAAGTCGGTGTCGGGTGCGCTGGTCGAGACGAACAGGTGGACCGTGACGGGGCCGCTGACTTCGACGTCCTCGGCCAGCGGCTCGGTGCGGAAGGAGAGCACGTCCGATCGCGAGGCGGTCGGCAGGTAGGGCGGCTCCGCTCCCATCACGTCGGGCCTGGTGCGCTGGTCAGCGCCGCCGGGCAGGATCAACTCCCGCGAGCGCTGCGTCGGCGGCCAGATCTGCGATTTGAGCGTCGGATCCTCGGGCGCGTACTCGCGCAGCGACGAGACGTTGGCGGAGATTGCGGGAACCGGGTTCTTCGGGTCGAAGTGATAACTGGAGGAGCCGCCGTCTTCGCCCGCCGCTTCGCTCGCCAGGCCGCCGCCGGGCTGGAGGAACCACTCGACCGGCTGCGCCCGGGCGGGAGGCCAGACCGACTCGTCGCGCCACTCGCCGCCGTGATCCATCCGGCCCGTGGCGATCCGCCGTCCGCTGCCGCCGCCCATCACGAACATCTTGACCGGTGGCATTGCCGCCCAGCCGCTGTCGAGCCCCTTGAGTGTGTGGTCGAAGAACTGCAATCGGAGATCGGAGATGCTCGGAGCGAGATTGCCTGATGTCGGCGCGGTTGGACCGAAGTCGACATCGCCCGACCAGGTCCGGTCGAGCGTCACTTCCCCGTGCGTCCAGGGACCCATGAGCAGATACTGGGGCGTCGACATCGCCTCGGAGAAGGCCATAAACGACTCAGTCGTGGCCCGGGTGTAGCTGTCGTACCAGCCGCCCGAGTAGACGCTGGGCACATCGGCGGTCTGTCCGATGAATCGCTCGAAGTTCATCGACGGCAGCTGCCACAGCCAGTCGTCTTCGCGCCCGAGAGTCAGCAAATCGATCGCCCATCGCTCGTAATCCTGGGTCAGAGCAAGCGGCGTGTCGCCCTCGCGCCACGGGAGCCGATTGAGGTAGCCGCGCAGGTCGACGGCGGCCTGGTCGAGCGCGGCGTAGAGCGCGGGGTCGCCGATGGCCTCGGGACTGACCGGCGCGTTCCAGAACGCCCAGGCGAGCCAGCGCAGCTCCAGCGCGCCGCCCTGTCGCAGGGACGAGGTGAGTCCATTGAACGCCCCCTGGTTGACCCACATCGCCGAGAGGTGTGGCGGATTCTGCGTCGCCGCGGCCGACTGCACCCAGCCCATGTAGGAGGTGCCGACGGTGCCGACCTTGCCTGTCGACCAGGGTTGCTCGGCCAGCCATTCAATCGTGTCGTAGCCGTCCTCAGCCTCGTTCTTGAGCAGGTAGAAGTCGCCCTCCGAGGCGAAGCGGCCGCGCACATCCTGCATGACTCGTGCGTAACCGCGGCTGGCCCACCATTCGCCGTCGGCGGCGAAGCCGAGTTTGTCGTAGGGCGTGCGGGTGAGCAATGTCGGCCAGGGACCATCCAGCGCGACGCCGTCGCGGGCGGGCAGGTAGACATCGGTGGCCAGCGTCACGCCATCGCGCATGATCACTCGCCGATTGCGCTGGATGACGACTTCGAACTCTGGCTGCGAATGCTGTCCGCTCATCTCACGCTCCTCTGGCCAGCAGCGGCGTCACGGTCGGCGCCGAGGGAATTGACGATCGGGTCACGTTGATGTGGTTATCGGACGGCGCCTCGGCCGTCACGCCCATCTCGCGCATGAACGCGGAAAGCGGCTCCAGACCGGTCTCCACTGCGTCCGCGGCTTCCGGCTGATAGAGCATCGGGATGACGAGCGGGGCCGCGATCGCTCCAGCAACCCCGGCGGCAGCCTCGGGTGAGAGGTGGGAGCCTCCGCCGCAAGGCAGGAGCACGACGTCAGCGCGTTGCAGCTCTTCCATCGCCGAGCGCTCCGGCATGGCCTGGAGGTCGCCGAGATGAGCCACGATGACTTCGTCGATGGTCACGATGAAGGCGACGTTGCGCGCACCCTCAGGACCTGGAGTCCGCACACCAGTCGCTAGCACTCGCTTGATCTCATACTCGCCGGGAGCGTCCAGTGTGCGCTGCGGTCCCGATGACTCCAATGCCACAGCGTCGATGAAATTATGCGACGTGTCCTGGCCTCTCGAGACCGTCACGATGTCCGCCGATGGCCGGTTCAACCGGAAACCGGTCGTGGGAGCACAGGGGTCCATGACCACGGCCGCTTCACGACCACGTAGACGAAACGCGGCATGACCGTACCAGGCGATATCCATACCCACAGCCTACGGAGCAGGTGACATATGCGCAGACAGGAGTGAGCGGTCAGGTGGCCAGCAAGGGCAGTTCGTCGCCGGCCTCGGCCTGGTGAGGCATGAGAATCAATGCCGCGTTCTGACCGTGCGCTCCGTAGGCAGCGGTGGCCGTGCCGACGATCCGGTCCTCGTAGAGCTTCGGGACGAACCCCAACCGGCAGGCGATGTCTTCCTGTTCGAAGGTGGCGTGCGGCGGAATCTGGCGTTTGTCGGCGATCTGAGCGGCGGCGACGGCGCCGAACGCGCCCGACGCGCCGACCGTGTAGCCGATGTTCGGCGTCACGGCCGTGGCGTACATGTCGAGCGTTCGGCGGCCGAAGGCCCGCTCGATCACGTCGGTCTCGCGCTCGTCGCCTCGTGGTGAGCCCAGACCTGCGGTCACAATCACATCGACATCTGAGGGAGCAATTTCGCCGCCCAATAGCGCGTCTCCGGTCGCTCGTCGCGCGACCTCGACGTCGGTCGGCGCCTGTCCATCGCCCATGGGCCCAGAGGTGAGCGCCTCGCCAGCGATCTCCGCATAAATGTGGACGCCTCGCTGCGTGGCCAGTTGCCGGTCCTCGAGCATCAGAGCTGCTGCGCCTTCGCCCAGGATCATGCCCTGACGTTGGGCATCGAACGGGCGTTGACCCCGGTGGTCGTCCGTGGGATCGAGCAAGCCAGCCGATTCATAGGCGTGCCAGATCTCGGGCTGCAGCGGCGCTTCAGCCCCGATCGCCAGGGCGGCGCGCATGACGCCGGATCGAATCAGTTGCGATGCCAGCACGATCGAGGCCAGACCCGATGCGCCGCCCATCGAGACCGTGAAGACCGGCCCGGCGATGTTCAGTCCGACGGAGGCGCCGGACAGTCCCGAGCCCAGCGCGGCCCAGCCGTCGCCAGCTGCGGGGTGCCCGATCCCGGTCACCGCACCGACCGCGAAGGCGTTCTGCTGGTTGAACTCGATGCGCGCGTCGGTCTGCGCCTGGATGGCGGCGTCGAGCGCCAACTGCGACGCGCGATTCATCCGGGCCAGAAGCCAGTCGGGAGCGCCAGACGGGCCCGCCCAGGCCTCGTCAACCTGTCCGGCCGCCGCCGCGCGCGGCGGGTCGAAGGCACTCAGCGCCGACGTGCAGACCCGGCCTTCGCTGATCGCGGACCAGAAGTCGGACGCGCCGCCTCCCGCTGCGGAGATTGCGCCCACACCAGTGATGACGACTCGCCGCCGCTCCCCCGCTGCTTCGTCGAAGAGACCACGATGCGATGCGCCGCTGACCATATCTCCAGCCTCTCAACGTCCGCTACGGCGAGTGGGTCAACATGTTCTGTCGACCATGCAGGCGCATCGATTTCCTTTGCCGATTCCTGGAAACGCTGCTACGCTAACCCCGTTAGCACTCTCCTGCTGAGAGTGCTAAACGAAGCCTAACGGAGATTTCAGAACGGAACACGACTCGATACGAGCCATGACTTCCGAACAGTTGTCAGACCGACGCGCCGGCATATTGCAGCTTGTCATTCAGGACTACATCGAGACCGCCACGCCGGTGGCGTCGCGCCATGTAGTGGAGAAGTACGCCTTGCCGGCGTCGGCAGCCACGATACGTCATGAAATGCATGCCCTCGAGCAGGGCGGATATCTGACCCATCCGCACACGTCTGCCGGTCGAGTGCCGTCGAACCGTGGCTACCGGCACTTCGTCCAGTCCTTGATGGGCCACGCCGAGCTTGGACTGGCCGAGCAGGCGCAGGTCAGGCATCAATTCTTCCAGGCCGCTCCTTCGGTCGAGGAATGGGTCGAACTGGCGGCCACGGTGCTTGCCCGTTCGTTGGGCCTGCTGGTGATCGTCGCGCCGCCGCACCCCGAGCGGCTACGGGTCCGCCAGGTGGAGCTGATTTCGCTGAACGAACTCCTCGTGCTGATGATCGTTGTGGTCCAGGAAGCGCGGATGATTCGTCAGCTGATGCCGTTGCCCCAGCCGATTGAGGTGGATGAGTTGGACGATCTGTCGACCCGGTTGTCATGGATGCTGCGGGGCCGCTCGGCGCCCGATGTCCGGGAGGCCGCGCGCCAGGCGATCGAGACGCCCGACACCCATCCGGTTGAACATTTCGTCCTGGAGACGCTGGCCCAGGTGCTCGATCGCGATGCTCTACGCGCCGGAGTGCCGTCAATCGCCGGTCTGGGCGGGATGATGGCGCAACCGGAGTTTCAGCAGGAACCAGAGCGCTCGCTCGAGTTGATCGAACTGGTCGACCAGCATGCCTCGGAAGACCTGATTCCCTCGTCGGTCATCGATGAGGTCACGGTTGACGGGGGCATGCACGTGTTGATCGGCGACGATCACCCGACCGAGCTGTTGCACGATTGTTCCCTGGTCCTGGCCCCCTATCACTCCACCACGACGGCGCCCAGCTCGCCGGAGATTCCGGGCTACGTCGGCGTGATCGGTCCGACCCGGATGAACTACCCGCGCAGCATCGCCGCCGCCCGCTTCTACTCGCGTCTGCTCCAGGAGATGATCGACGCCGTCTACGGAGTCAATCGATGAGCGACGAGAGCCAGTCGGCCGAGCAGGTTGACGAAGTCCTCGAGTCGGCCGACGAAGGGGTCGGCACCGCCAACTCCACCGACGACCTGGAGTCTCTGCGCGAGGAGTCGGCGCGGCACTATGCCGGCTGGCAGCGGGCCCAGGCCGACTACGAGAATCTCAAACGCCGCTCGGCGCAGGACGTCCGCGATCGGGTGCAGCAATCTCAGCAGGCGATCTTGCTCGATCTGCTCGACCTGGCAGACGACTTCGAGCGCGCGAATCGCGAGGCGCCGGCGGACGCGACCGATTCCGATGATCCCTGGCGACAGGGAGTGGAGCTGATTTCGCAGAAGCTCAATGCGCTGCTCCTACGTCAGCAGGTCAGGCGAATCGAGACTGTGGACCAGAGTTTTGATCCCGAGTTCCACGAAGCGGTCGGGCAGCTGCCCGGGACGCACGACGAGATCGTCGCGGTGTTGCGAACCGGCTACACCGTCGGCAACCGTGTCCTGCGGGCGACGCAGGTGATGGTTGGCGACGGTTCAATCTCAGCAGCAACACCTGCAGGAGCATCAGACCAACCAGACGAAGCAGAAGACGAAGCTAGCGAGTAGGAGCACTCTCATGCCCGGACGAGTCATTGGCATTGACCTCGGCACCACCAACTCTGCCGTCGCCGTCATGGAAGGCGGCGAACCGACCGTGATCCCGAACGCCGAAGGCAATCGCACCACCCCATCCGTCGTGGCGCTGACCAAGACCGGCGAACGGATCGTGGGCACGGCCGCCAAGCGCCAGGCCGTGACCAACCCCGAAGACACACTGTTCTCGGTCAAACGCCTCATGGGCCGCCGGTTCGAGGATCCGAATGTGCAGGGCGCGGTTGGCCGGCTGCCGTATCGCGTTGACGCGGCCGAGAACCACGATGCCCGTGTGTCGATGGGCGGCAACCCCTATTCACCGCCGGAGATCGCGGCCATGGTGCTGCAGAAGCTCAAGGCCGACGCCGAGGCGTACCTGGGTGAGACGGTCAACGAGGCGGTCATCACCGTCCCAGCTTACTTCGACGACTCGCAGCGCAACGCGACCAAGGACGCCGGACGGATCGCCGGGCTTAATGTGCTGCGAATCATCAACGAGCCGACTGCCGCCTCGCTGGCCTATGGCCTGGAGAAGACGGAAGACCACTACATCGCTGTCTACGATCTCGGCGGCGGCACCTTCGACATCTCGATCCTCGAGCTGGGGGAGGGCACCTTTCAGGTCCGATCGACCAACGGCAACACGTTCCTCGGCGGCGACGACTTCGATCAGCGCCTGATGGACTATCTGGTCGACGCGTTCCGCAAGGAGCAGGCCATCGATCTGTCGCAGGATCGCATGGCGCTGCAACGGCTCAAGGAAGCCGCCGAGCGGGCCAAGGTCGAGCTCTCGACCACGCAGTCGACTGAAATCAACCTGCCCTACATCACCGCCGACGCCTCCGGTCCCAAGCACTTCACCCACACGCTGACCCGTGCGCAGATCGAGCAACTCGTGCTTGACCTGGTCGAGAGCACACTCGAGCCGTGCCGCAACGCGCTGGACGACGCCGGGATCACTCGCGACCAGGTGGACGAGGTCGTGCTTGTTGGCGGACAGACGCGAATGCCGCTGGTCCAGCAGAAGGTGGAGCAGTTCTTCAACAAGGAACCGCACCGCGGCGTCAATCCCGATGAGGTCGTGGCGCTCGGCGCCGCGATCCAGGCGGGTGTCCTGCGCGGCGAAGTCAAGGACGTGTTGCTGCTCGACGTCACACCGCTGACGCTGGGGATCGAGACGCTGGGCGGGGTTTCAACCCCGTTGATCCCCAGGAACACGACGATTCCTACCTCGAAGTCGCAGGTCTTCTCGACCGCCGCCGACAACCAGTCGCAGGTCGAGATTCACG
>VXTH01000175.1:0-10084 GCA_009837565.1 Chloroflexota bacterium
AGAGCCACTTGGCCTCGATCGTCTCCATGCCCTTGTTCATCAGCGTGGCGCTGTCGATCGTAATCTTGTCGCCCATGTTCCAGGTGGGATGGTCGAGCGCCTGCTCCGGCGTCACGTCGCCGAGTTCTTCGGCGGGCAGGTGACGCAGCGCGCCGCCCGAGGCTGTGAGCAGGATGCGGCGGATTTCGTGATCCGCCTCGCCCCAGAGACACTGCCAGATGGCGGAATGCTCCGAGTCGACCGGTCGCAGCTGGCCGCCGCCGCGGTCGACGGCGTCGCGGACGAGTTGACCAGCCATGACCACGACTTCCTTGTTGGCCAACGCCACAGCGCCGCCGCGCTGCAGGGAGGTCAATGTCGGTTCCAGACCTGCGCGACCAGCGGTGCCCACGACCAAGACGTCACCATCCGGATCTGCGGCCATCTCGTCCATCGGCGTGACCGATGCATTGCATTCCTGGGCAATCATCGCCATGCGCGCTTCGTCGTCTGAGGCGGCCCAGATGTAGGTCGGCCGAAACTCGCGGGCCTGCGCTTCCAGGGCGTCGAGGTTGCGTCCGGCGGCCAGGCCGAGAATGTTGAATCGCTCAGGCATGGCGCGGACGACATCGAGCGTCTGCCGGCCGATGCTGCCGGTCGAGCCCAGCAGGACCAGGTTGATCGGGGGTTGGTTCAGGTCGTCCATTGCAAGAAGAAATATACGACGGGAAGCCCGAAGAGGAGCGAGTCGAGCCGATCGAGCACACCGCCGTGCCCGGGAATGAGGTTGGAGGAGTCTTTCACGTCCATGGCGCGCTTGAACAGCGATTCCACGAGATCGCCGAGCTGGGAGACGATCGGCAGGACCAACGCGAGCAGCACCAGCGGCCAGATTTCGACGTCGAGATTGAGGATCTGGTCGAGGGCGATCGTTGCGCCAAATCCGCCCAGCCAGCCAAAGATCGCCCCTTCCATCGTCTTGTTGGGTGAGACAGACGGGGCCAATGGGCGACGGCCCAGCAGTCGGCCGCCGGCATAGGCGGCGGCATCGGCCGACATGATGGCGAGGACGGCGAGCAGCACCCAGTCCGTGCCCTGATGTGCGCCTCGAACCAGGATGAACGTTGCCCCCGGGATGGCGAGATAGGAAACGGCACCCAGCATGGAAGCGCCGCCAAGCAGGATCGGCTTCAGTTGCGCCGGATCGGGCATGGAGACGGAACGGACCGCCGTGATGGTCGCGACTCCGGCGATACCCAGGACACCGGCCAGGATCGGCCCGAGCAATGGCACGTCAGACTGCGTGGCCACTGCGACGATCGCGCCAATCGCGGCCAGGGAAACGAGGAATGTGGAGTTGCGCCGGCTGAGTCCGACGATGACGGCAATCTCGCTGAGCGCCGCAGCCAGGCTGAGCGCAATCATGGCGGCAAAGAATGGTCCACCGATCAGGATGGCGGCGATGATGATCGGCATGCCGATTGCGGCGCTGGTCAAGCGTGCGGATAGGCCGCCCCGACTCCAGAGCTTCCTGAGGGGCCACGAGAGCAGCTCGATCAAAAGGAACAGCGGGAACAGGATTGTCGGCCCAGGTGCCGCGATGATCCTGTCGGACTGGGGTGAGTTACTCGCCATTGGCGGGTCGTCCGCCGAAGTTTCTGGTTCTCTGGGCGTATGCAGCGAGCGCGGCGTCGACATCTCGCTCGCAGAAATCGGGCCAGTACGTGTCCGAGAAGACGTACTCGGCATACGCGGCCTGCCAGAGCAGGAAGTTGGAAACGCGCTGGTCGCCGCCGGTGCGGATGATCAGGTCGGGGTCGGGCAGTTCGCGGGTGTAGAGGTAGTCCGAGAGCTTGCGCTCCGTGACATCCTCTGGATGGACTCCGTCTGCGACCATCCGGCGAACGGCATCGACCAGTTCGGCTCTGGAGCCGTAGTTGAACGCGACGCAGACGGTCATGCGGTCGTTGTCGCGGGTGAGCTCAATCGCGTTGTCGATCTTGCGCCTGAGGCGGGCGTCGAGTGCGTCAAGCTGTCCGATGTAGCGCAACCTGACCCCGGCCTCGTACAGCGGCTGCACCTCGCGGTCGATGGTTGAGGAGAGGATGCGCATCAGGCCGCGAACTTCTGGCCGCGGACGTTTCCAGTTCTCGGTCGAGAAGGCAAACAGCGTGAGACAGCGAACGCCGCGCTCGGCGAATGCTTCGATTGCTGCGCGGATGTTCTCGGTGCCGGCTCGATGACCCTCGGTCGGCCGCAGTCCGCGTTGCGCCGCCCAGCGTCCGTTGCCGTCCATGATCACCGCGACGTGATGCGGAATCTCGGTGGAATCCACGAGGTGGACGCCGTTCGCCCTCACAGGCAACGCGGCGTGGTTTGTCGGAGGAGTGATCGTAGATGCGGATGGGCTTGGCACGTGCTAGACCTCGAGGAGCTCGCGCTCCTTCAGATTGCCCGCAGCATCAACTTTAGCGATGAATTGGCCGGTCAGCATGTCGAGTTGTGTTTCCGCCCGGCGTTCCTCGTCCTGCGACAGATCTCCGTCGCGCTGCATGGCTCGCAGGTCGTCGTGGATGTGACGCCGCACATTGCGGATGGCGACGCGGGCGGACTCGGCCTTCTGATGCACGACCTTGACCAGGTCGCGTCGTCGCTCCTCGGTCAACTCGGGCAGCGCCAGACGGATCAGAATGCCGTCCGATTGTGGATTGATCCCGATATCCGAGGTCTGAATCGCCTTGGTGATCGGGTCGAAGGCATTCTTGTCCCACGGCTGGATCGCAATCAATCGAGCTTCCGGTGTCGAGATCGTCGCCAGCTGGTTCAGCGCCATGGTCGTGCCGTAGTAATCGACCCGCAGTTGGTCGACCAACGACGTGTGTGCTCGTCCGGTGCGCACCGCCATGAGATCACGCTCGAGGGCGCTGACGGCGCCGCTCATCCGCGAGTCCGCGTCTTCGAAGGCGAGGTCGAGGAGCTCGTTGTCGGACATGTCGCGCTCCCAGCCAGTCTTCGGCCGATCGCATTCGGCAGGCCTCAGTCGGCAAGGACCGTGGCCCCGTGATCGACCCGAGTACCGGCCAATTCCAGATTGGGACCGTCGATCACTGTGCTCACGATAGCGTCAGGCGCTTCGATGTTGAACACCACGATTGGCAGCGAGTGCTCCTCGCAGAGGGCGAGCGCCGACGCATCCATTAGCACACCGAGGTTCTGCTGCAACGCCTCGCGATAGTTGAGTCGCGAATAGCGCCGGGCGTCGGGATGGTGTGCCGGATCGGCTGTGTAGACGCCGTCGGTGCCGTGCTTGCCCATCATGAGTTGATCGGCATCGAGCTCGATGCCACGCAGCGCAGCGGCCGTGTCGGTTGTGACGTACGGATTGCCGGTCCCGCCGACACAGAGCACGACCCGGCCCTTTTGCAGATGACGGATCGCACGCCGGCGAATGAAGATTTCCGACACCTGGCGAACGTGCAGAGCGGACATCGTTCGGACCTCGCCTCCGGCGGCTTCGATCGCGTCCTGCAGCGCCAGACCGTTGATCACGGTCGCCAACATGCCTGCATAGTGCGCGGTCGCCTGGGTCATGCCAAGCTCGCCGGCCAGGCGGCCGCGAAACAGGTTGCCGCCTCCGACCACCACGCCGATCTCGACGCCGCGACTGCGGCACTCGACGATTTGACGGGCGATGTCGTTGAGGGCGCCCGAGTCGATGCCGGAGTCACGCTGACCCTGCAGCGATTCGCCGGAGACTTTGAGAACGACTCGGGATGTGGTCGACTGGTCGGTCATGACGTGTGCGCCATACCCGCAATCTCGGTCACAACCTGCTACTCGCCCATTTCGTAGCGAGTGAAGCGAGCGACTTCGATGCGCTCACCAATGGAGGCGATGACGTCGTTGATTCGGTCGTTGATGGTCTGCGATCCGTCCTTGATGAACTCCTGGTCAAGCAGCGCGACCGCGTCGGCATCGGCGTCGCCGGGCATGTCGTCGGCGCTGACTGCGGCGGGGTTCATTGAGGCGATCTGCATCGCGATGTCGTGGGCGAGCTCTTTGAAGGGCTCGGTCTTGGCGACGAAGTCGGTCTCGCAGCGCAGGTCGACGAGCACGCCGATCCGACCGCCGTGGATGTAGCTGTGAATGAGGCCCTGTCCCGTGGCCCGGTCAGCCCGCTTGCTGGCCGTGGCGATCCCCTTCTCGCGGAGTACCAGGCGCGCTTGCTCAATGTCGCCGTCGGCTTCCGTCAGCGCCTGTCGGCAATCCATCACGCCGGCGCCGGTCTCAGCGCGCAGGGCCTTGATCTGGTCAATCGTTACGGGCACGTTGGTGACTCCTCTGGTCGTTGGCTGCGTGTGATGCCGGGTTGTTTGTCCGACTCGATGGATGGTCTGGTTCAGTCGACCGCGACTGGCTCAGCGGTCTCGGCCGCTTCGTAGGATTCCTCAGCCTCAACGGCGCTCTGCATCATCATGCCGCCCTCTTGAGCCGCGTCCGCAATCTGGGCCGTCAGCAGGCGGACAGCGCGGATAGCGTCGTCGTTGGAGGGGATCGGGAAGTCAACCAGGTTCGGGTCCGAATTGGTGTCGCAGACGGCGATGATTGGGATGTTCAGGCGTTGCGCTTCGGCCACGGCGATGTGCTCGCGCGGAACATCAACCACGAAGAGTGCACCGGGCAGCGAGGTCATGTCCCGCAGGCCTCGCAGATAGCGGTGCAGCCGGGTGAGCTTGTCTCGTAGTTTCAGCGCTTCCTTCTTGGGCAGCAGTTCGAGCTGGCCGGCCTCTTCGCGGCGTTCGAGTTCGATCATGTAATCGACGCGCAGGCGGATCGTCTGGAAATTGGTCAGTGTGCCGCCCAGCCAGCGAGTCACGACATACGGCATGTTGGCTCGGTCGGCTTCGTTGCGAATCACGTCCTGAGCCTGGCGCTTGGTGCCGACGAACAGGATCTGTTGGCCAGAGCCCGAAAGTTCGCGGGCGAACTCAGTGGCGTCCTCAAGTCGGGTGACGGTCTGGGCCAGGTCAAGAATGTGTACGCCGTTGCGCGCGCCGTAGATGAAGGGCGCCATTTTGGGGTTCCAGCGTCCGGTCTGATGACCGAAATGGACTCCGGCCTCCAACAGGTCGCGCATTGAGATCGATGTCGTCATCCGGCTCCTCAGATGGTCAGGCTGTCAGTCACGTCAAACCCGTCCCTGAGGCGGGCAACTGGATCGAGTATATGCATGTGCCCGCCGTACGCGCACTCAATCAGGTCTCGTGATAACTTACGCATGTTGTCTGGTTTCCGCGCGGAGGAAGTACGTGCCCCGCTACGTCTACGAGTGTTTCGAGTGCGGCCACACGGTCGAGAAGCTGGAAGGCTGGAGCGCTCCGGCGCAGCAGCCCTGTACAGAGTGCGAGCAAACGCTGCAGCGAATCCCCAGCGCGCCGGCGATCGTCTTCAAGGGTTCCGGCTGGTATTCGACCGATAGCAAGAAGAGCAACTGGAAGTCGCGCCGCGACGAGGACCGCGACGCCGAAGGCGATCCCGAGTCGAACGGTGCTTCTTCTGATGGCCCCTCGTCTGAAGGATCTGACCCAGGCGAGCTGGAGACCTCTGCCGCTACGGCTGACTGATCGGTTGCTGGACTTCTCCTCCGCGAGCATCAACCCATGAAAGTCGTGCTCCAACGCGTCAGCCGTGCCTCGGTGTCCGTCGACGGCACTGTCGTCGGGGCAATTGACCATGGTCTGCTGATCCTGGTTGGCGTCGCCGATGGAGATTCTCCGTCCCAGGCTGAAGCACTGGCGCGCAAGGTCTCAGGATTGCGAGTCTTCGCCGATTCTGAGGGTCGCATCAACGACAGCCTGCTCGACGTCGACGGCGCTGCACTCGTAATCAGCCAATTCACGCTGCACGCCGACGTGCGTAAAGGCCGACGCCCCGGCTTCACCAGCGCCGCGCGTCCAGAGCTGGCTGAGCCGTTGGTCGACTGTTTCGCCGACTCGCTGCGAGCGCAAGGAGTGCCGGTTCAGACCGGAGAGTTCGGCGCGATGATGGCAGTGGAACTGATCAACGACGGGCCGTTCACGGTCGTGATCGACTCAGCCGACCTGGAACGCCCGCGGCGAGGCTAGAGAGACCCCCCGGCAATACAGCCTGACAGACACGAGGCTCCGGCTGCGAAACGCTCGTCAGTCCGGCGGGAGGTCGAGCGCGATGTCCAGGGCGATATCGAGCGACGGGGCCGAGTGGGTCAGCGCTCCGAGAGAGATGTAGTCGACCCCCGACCTGGCGATTTCGGGAATCTGCTCCAGAGTGATTCCGCCACTGGCCTCGGTCCTGGCGTGGTAGACCCGGGCGACTTCAACGGCGGGCACCAGGTCGTCGGTCGCGAAGTTGTCAAGCAGGAGCGCGGTGGCCCCGGCCTCGAGCGCCTGCCGAGCCTCATCGAGATTGGTCACTTCCACTTCAACTCCCGTCGCTGGTCCGACATTGGCAAGTGCCGCCGAAACGGCGTCAGCGAGGCTCCCGCCTGCCTGACGTACTGCGGCGATGTGGTTGTCCTTGATCAACACGCCCGAAGCTAATGAGTCGCGGTGATTGAGTCCGCCGCCGCAGCGAACGGCGTAGCGTACGGCCGGGCGCAGTCCCGGTGTTGGCTTGCTCGTGTCGAGGATCTTCGTGCGCGATCCCGCGGCGTCCACCGCCTGGGCCGTGAGCGTGGCCGTCCCGCTCAAACGTTGCAGCCAGTTGAGCGCTGTCCGTTCCGCCCGCAGCAGGGAGTCAAGCTGCCCGCCAACGACCGCGATCTGCTGGCCGGCCGAGACACGGTCGCCGTCGCTGACCTCAGGCAAGAAGCGGACATCGGGGTCGAGCGCAGCGAACGCCGCAAGGGCGAAATCGAGTCCGCAGACGACACCGTCGGCTCGGGCGATGAGGTGGGCGTTGCCCTGCCGCCAGTCGAGCCTCTTACTCAATGAGCCTGTCGTGACGGCGAGGTCGGCGCGGTCTTCGGCGAGCGTGGCGTCGACCAGTCGCTGCACAATGGCCAGGTCGAGAGCGCTCATTCGCGGGCCAGTTGCCAGAGACTGTGGCGTTGCCAGTCGGGGTTGGTCTCGGGGAAGTCAAGCCGCAAATGAGAGCCCCTGGTTTCGGTGCGCTGCAATGCCGCCTCCGTGATGAGTCGCGCGGTCAGCGTGCCAAGCTCCAGTGAGGCATCTCCTCGATCTGACCTCTGCGCCGACCAGTGATCGAACCGTTCGATTGCCGCTCGCAGGTCTTCCCCCGTTCGGGAGATGCCGACCAGCTCGCTCATCGTTCGCTTCAGGTTCTGCCAGGACGGAGCGCCGCCGTGGGGGTGGATGTGCAACGTTGTGACGTCCTCGTCCGGTATGTCGGCCTCATGCGTGTTGCGCAGAACCGATTCCACGGCTCTGGAAGAGAAGACAGCCGCTTCGAGCAAGGAATTCGAGGCCACCCTGTTCGCGCCGTGCGCGCCAGTCGACGCGCACTCGCCGGCCGCGTACAGGCCTCGAACCGTTGTGCGCCCGTCGATGTCGGTGTAGACGCCGCCCATGTGGTAGTGCGCGGCTGGTGCGACGGGAATTGGTCCGGCTGTGATGTCATACCCGCGTTCCAGCGCGCCACGGTAGACGCCGGGAAACCGCTCGCGCAGGAAGTCGGAGTCGAGGTGTGAAACGTCCAACCTCACGTGGTCGGCGCTGTCACGACGCATGGTCTCGAAGATCGCCTGCGCCACCACCGAACGAGGCGCCAGCTCCGCATCCGGGTGAATGCTGGACATGAACCGATCTCCCCGGGAGTCCAACAGCACCGCCCCTTCGCCACGCACAGCTTCCGATATGAGGAATGCGCTCTCCTCGCCGGCGAGCGCTGTCGGATGGAATTGGACGAACTCTGTATCTCGCACCACTGCGCCGGCACGAAATGCCAGTGCCACGCCGTCCCCGGTGGCGTTGGCCGGATTAGTTGTGATCCGGTAGAGCGCGCCGGATCCGCCGCTGGCGAGAATCACAGCGTCGGCGAGGATCGTCTCTCTCGCATCCGTCAACACTCCCACGCAGCGCCCGGCCTCCACAACGAGATCCTCAACGGCGTTCCCTGTCCGCACGTCGACATCGGCTTCCGCCAGCCGCTCGACCAGCGCGTCTTGAATGTGCCGGCCCGTCTGGTCGCCTCCGGCGTGCAGCACCCGAGGCGTCGAGTGCGCGCCCTCGGTCGCGAGCGCCAGTTCTCCATCTCGGCCGCGGTCGAAGCTGACGCCCAGATGAATCAGTCGCTGAATTGCGCTGGCGCCATCTGCTGTGAGGGCGTCAACGGCTCCGGGATCGCAGAGACCGGCGCCGGCGCGGATCGTGTCTTCTGCGTGGAGTGACGGGTCGTCAAGCCCCGTCATCGCTGCCGCGATTCCGCCCTGAGCACGCTGCGTATTGGTCTCCTGCAGGTCCGACTTGCTCAGCAGTGTGACCTTGGCGAACTGCGACGCCAACAACGCCGCATTCGTGCCGGCCAATCCGCTGCCGATGACCAGAACGCGCATGGGGTCGTGCACCGGCAGGTCTAGGTGATCGCCAGCATGCGGTCGAGCGCAACACGCGCCCATTTGCGCGTGTCATCGTCGACCGTGATCGGATTTACCACACGGTCCTCGACCAGTGCCTCGGTCACCCAGGCCAGATACGCGGGGTGAATCCGGTACATCGTGGCGCAGGGGCAGACCACCGGGTCGAGACAGAACGCCGTCTTGCCCTCGTGAGTGACTTCTTCATTGAGCCGGTGGACCAGGTTGATCTCGGTACCGACGGCGTAGGTGCCGGGCGGACCGTTGCGTACGTAGTTGATGATGAACTCGGTCGAGCCGTCCGCGTCGGCGGCGTCAACGACCTGTTGAGTGCATTCCGGGTGAACGACCACGCGGACTCCGGGATGTTCTTCGCGAGCGCGCTTTATCTGGTCGACGCGGAAGCGAATGTGGACGGAGCAGTGGCCCTGCCAGAGCAGGATCTTGCTCTGTTCGATCCGTTCTTCGCTCAATCCGCCGTTCAACTTGCGGGGACTCCAGACGGCCGTCTGTGTTTGCGGGTCGATGCCGAGGCGCTTGCCCGTATTGCGTCCGAGATGCTGGTCGGGGAAGAACAGCACCTGGTCGCCCTGTTCGAACGCCCACTCGAGCACCGCGGTTGCATTGGACGAGGTGCACACCGCGCCGCCGTTCTTGCCGACAAAGGCCTTCAGCGAGGCGGCGGAGTTCATGTAGGTGATCGGGATTACCCGGTCGGTGTCAACGACTTCACCGAGGTCATCCCAGGCGTCGTAGACATCCTCCGGCTGGGCCATGTCGGCCATAGAACATCCGGCTGCGAGATTGGGCAGGACCACCGTTTGCTGGGGCGTCGTCAGGATGTCGGCGCTTTCGGCCATGAAATGGACGCCGCAGAAGATGATGTAGTCGGCCTCGGAATTCTCGGCCGCCTGCTGGGCCAGCTTGAATGAGTCGCCGCGAAAGTCGGCAAACTCGATGATGTCGTCGCGTTGATAATGGTGCCCGAGGATTAGCAATCGCTCGCCCAGTTCGGCCCGCGCGGCACGGATGCGTTCCCGCAACTCATCGCCCGAGAGCCTCAGATACTCCTGCGGAATCTCCGGCTGCCAGTCCGGCAAGTGCGGCTCGGACGCCAGCGGGATGGTGGCGATGTCGGTCTCGCATGCCTCATCCGGCAGGTTGGGCGGCAGGGTCTCGGGTACGTAGGTGGTTTCGACAACGACGGCTTCAGACATGACTCTCAAACCCATCACTTAGTGTCAGAGTGACACTATCGATCCGCAATATTGTTGCAAATCTGGAGGCGTGCTGTCAAGAGACGAGTCAGAGAAACGTGGAACAATCGCGTGGCGACATAAGCCAAGAGCTGGAACGCCCGGGCCGAAAGCTCAGGAGCGGCTGGCAAAGCGATACAGACGTGCGGGACGATGTCGACCGTCGGTGCGTTTCTCGGGCGTTGCGAGGATGAAATCGGAGGCCAAAAGTCGCCGGCGGAAGTTCCGCTTGTCCAGCGGTCGGCCGAGAATTGCCTCGTACACCTCCTGCAGTTCG
>VXTH01000175.1:10094-10591 GCA_009837565.1 Chloroflexota bacterium
CGAGTAGGCCGCGTCGGTGTACTGCAGCTTGTTGATCAGCCGAGTCCGCGCGACGTCAATCACCTGCTCGTTGTCGAACGCGAGTGGCGGCAGGTCATCGAGGCTCCGCCATTCGGGACGCCACGCGGTCCGCTGAGCGAACCGGACCGAAGCGCTCTCGACCAGCGCGAACCAGGCCACGCCGACGCTGCCTTCCTTGGGCGACGGATCGAGATCGCCGAAGGTGTAAAGCTGCTCAAGGAAGACATCGGTGACGCCGGTTTCCTCGGCCAGCTTCCGCACGGCGGCCTCATCCATCGTCTCACCGTGCAGCAGCGCCCCGCCGGGGATTGCCCACTGACCTTCGGCCGGTGCTGCCGAGCGCTCGATCAGCAACACCTGCAGTGCGCCGTCGACGACGGTGAAGATCACCACCAGGACCGCGACGCTGGGGCGTCGCGCCGCCGTTGACTCGCTGACGGGCGCACGGGTCGTCTCGGTCGTCATCGGATTACGCC
>VXTH01000303.1:0-3041 GCA_009837565.1 Chloroflexota bacterium
CAGCAACCCGATCCCGGTCCGCGAACGTCCCTACATGGACAACTACTTCCACTGGTTGGACATGATCATCGACGTTCAGACCGGAAACCACGAGGACACCGAGGAATACTGGCGCTCGTTCAACGACACCTTCCATGAGGTGATGTTCGCCCAGGCCATCGCGCGTCAGCGCGGCGCGGAGTTCTACACCAACAGGGTCCACGTGCCCGATCCGGGCCCGACCACACCGAACCCGCAAACGATCTGGCTCGACCAGACGTAGCGCTCGAGCAGTCGGAAGCGGGCGCCTCCCCGACGAGGCGCCCGCACCGGCTCCGTTCATGGATTTGACTGTCGCCGTAGGGGACCGATGACCTACGTACTCCGTCGTCTGATCACACAGATGATCCCGGTCCTGTTCCTGGCGTCGATCCTGATCTTCGCCTCCGTCCGCCTGATCCCGGGCGACCCCGTCGCCGGCGCGATCGGCGACGCCATGGGCAACACCGACCCAGAGGTCTACGAACAGCTCAAAGAAGAACTCGGCCTCAACAAGCCGATGTACGAGCAGTACTGGATCTGGCTGGGCCGCATCTTCACGGGCGACCTTGGCATGTCGTTGACCGGATTGCCGGTCTCCGAGATCCTCTGGAATGCGATTCCTGCGTCGGTCGAACTGGCAGGCCTCGCGATCATCATCGGCTTCACGCTGGGCCTGTTGCTGGGCATCCTCGCCGCAATCAACCGCGGCGGCTTCTTCGACTGGTTTGCTGCCCTCTGGACCGGCTGGAACATCGGCGTTCCATCATTTGTCGCCGGTCTCGTCTATCTGATCGTCTTCTCTGTCTGGTTCGATCTCACCCCGGTCTCCGGACGAGTCCCGCTCACCGAAGATCCCCTCAAAGCGCTCGAGCATCTCGCCCTGCCCTCACTCGCCCTCGGCGGCATCGTCGCCGCCAACATCAGCCGCTTCACCCGGCAGTCGCTGCTCGACACACTGACCGAGGACTACATCCGCACCGCCCGATCCAAGGGGCTCACTAACCGCGTCGTCATCATCCGCCACGCTCTGCGCCCCAGCCTGATTCCCGTGGTCACGATCATGGGCCTCGAGCTCGCCTCGATCCTCAGCGGCACCCTCGTGATCGAGACCGTCTTCACCTGGCCCGGACTCGGACGTGCCCTGATCAACGCCGTGAACAACCGCGACTACACCGTCATTCAGGCCACGACCATCCTGCTCGTCTTCGTCTTCGTCGTCGTCAACCTGATCGTCGATCTCGTCTACGTCGGACTCGATCCCCGAATCCGCATCGGTCAGAGCGCGGAGACGTAACCATGTCCGGCCGCGTCGCAGACGTTCCCTTTGAAGAAGAAAGCGATCGCTTTCACTTCCTCCGCAGCGTCGGCACGGAGTTGCGTGCCGTCTTGCGAGAACCCCGAGGCGCCCTCGCCGTCACTGTGCTGGTGGTCTTGCTCTTCTTCGCCTTCATCTTCCCCGTCCTCGACCCCACCGACCCAAACAAACCGGGCGACACCCCAAAAAACGGCGGCATCACCTGGGACGCGCCAATGGGCACCGACCACATCTCGCGAGATCTGCTGGCTCGAAACTCGATCGGCCTCGGCCGCACGATCAAGCACGGCTTCATCGCTGTCTTCGTCGGCTGGGTGGTCGGCATCACCATCGGCTACACCGCCGGCTGGCGTGGAGGACGCACCGACACCCTGATCATGCGAGGAGTCGACGTCCTCCTCGCCTTCCCCGGGATCGTCTTCGCCATCCTCCTGATCACGATCATCGGCTCGGGCATCTTCAGCGTTGCCGTGGCCATCGCGTTCTTCAACATTCCCGGCTCGGCCCGTCTGGCCAGAGCCGGCGTGCTCAGGGAACGGGAGCGCGACTACGTCCTCGCCGGCCGCTGCCTCGGCCTCTCGGGTCGTCGCATCCTCTTCCGCCACGTCGCGCCCAACACCTTCGGCGCATTCACGGTCCAGGTCCCGCTCGCGATCGTCGCCTCAGTCCTGATCATGGCCGCGCTAAACTTCCTCGGCCTGGGCGCAGAACTGCCCGATCCCACCCTCGGAGCAATCATGCAGGAAGGCCGCCCCTTCATGCGCGACGCCCCCCACTTCGTCCTCGGACCGGTGCTGATCCTCGCCCTGATGCTGACCGCCCTCAATTTCCTCAGCGACGTCCTCACCGAGCGCCTCGACCCCGTCCGCCGCCGCCGGGTCTGATTCCGCTCTACCCTGTTCCGCGAACCACATTCAGGTCTCAATCAGGGAGTCCAACCTATGGCCGTGCTTGCCAACACCTTCCGCGAAAAGCTCGACGCCGGCGAACCCACGATCGGCACCCACTTCCTCTTCAACGACCCCGATATCGCCGAACTGATCGGCGACACCGGCCAGTTCGACTACGGAGAGTACGTCGCTGAGTACTCCACCTTCGACATGAAACAGCTCTATCACCTCGCCCGCGCGGCGCAGTGCGGCGACCTGCCGCTCATGATCAAGCTCGATCAGGCCAACCAGACCTTCTGGGCCCAGGCCGCGCTGGGCGCCGGCTTCAAAGCGATGCTCTACACCGATATCCGCACCCCGCAGGACGTCGACCTGGCCATGCAGGCGATCCGCCCTGACAAGCCGGGGACACTGGGCGAGCTGGGCGGACACATGGGCGTGAAGACCCGCCGTCCGGCCCTGGCCGGCTACGCCGCCGGCGACTACGGCGCCGACCTCGACGGCATCGTCACCGTGATCATGATCGAAAAGCGCGTCGCCCTCGACGACATCGACGCCATCCTCGAGCGCGCCGCCGAACTCGGCGTCGACATGACCCAGTGGGGTCCGAGCGATTACGGCTTCTCTTTCGACGAACGGCCCAATCCGGAGGAAATCCGCGAAGCCGAGGAGCGCGTCATCGCCAAATCGCTCGAATACAACGTCGCCCCCCGCATCGAGATCGGCGCAGTCGAGCAGGCTCAGCGCTACCTTGACCTCGGCGTGCGCCATTTCTGCATCGGCTGGGACCGGTTCCTCCTCAACCAGGGCTACAC
>VXTH01000303.1:3051-10536 GCA_009837565.1 Chloroflexota bacterium
GTCCTGCCCGTCCGACTCCCTCTCCCTCTGGGAGAGGGCTGGGGTGAGGGTCGGCCGCGCTGTCCAACTTGCTCCAATCCCTCTCCGAACAGGGAACCGAACTAGGAATCAACAATGGTCACCAACAACTTCGACTGGCTCGCCACCAACCAGGAACCCGCCTTCGACTCCGATCAGAAGATCATCGACCCGCATCACCACCTCTGGGACGGCCGCGAAGACGGCCGCCTGCTGCGCTACTTCCTCGATGAACTGCTGGAAGACACCGCCGACCTCAACGTCCGCCAGACCGTGTTCATCGAGTGCGGCGCGATGTATCGAGCCGCAGGCGACGAAGCCATGCGACCCGTAGGCGAAACCGAATACGTCGCCGGAGTCTCGGCTCAGAGCGCCAGCGGCATGTACGGAGACATGCGGGCTTGTACCGGGATCGTTTCGCATGCCGATCTGCTGCTCGGCTCGGCCGTTGGCGAAGTGCTCGACGCGCACATGGAGATGAGCACCCGCTTCCGCGGCATCCGCCATCACGCCAGCTGGGATCCGTCGCCCGATGTGCCCAACTCGCGGATCGTTCATGAGGGGCATCTGTATCTGAACGAGACGTATCGCGCCGGCTTCGCCGAGCTCGGCAAGCGCAATCTCAGCTTCGAGGCCTGGCTCTACCACCCTCAGATCCCCGAGTTGACCGACCTCGCCCGGGCCTTCCCCGAGACCACGATCATCCTCAACCACCTCGGCGGACCACTCGGCGTCGGCCCTTACGCCGGCCGACACGACGAGATATTCCCCGGTTGGAGAGACACGATCACCGAGCTCGCCACCTGCGATAACGTGGTCGCCAAGGTCGGCGGCATCCAGATGGTGATCAACGGGTTCGGCTGGCACGAGCAGGAGCGCGCCCCCTCCTCGGACGAGATGCTCGCGGTCAACCGCCGCTGGTACGAGCACACCATCCAGTCCTTCGGCCCCGACCGCTGCATGTTCGAGAGCAACTTCCCCGTCGACAAGGCCTCCTGCAGCTACACCAACATGTACAACCAGTTCTTCAAGCTCGTCGCCGACTACCCCCAGGACGAAAAGGATCAGATGTTCCACGACACGGCCCTGCGGGTCTATCGGCTCGATCCGCACTAAGTCCGAAATTGCTCCCCTTTCCAGGGGAGCTCCCGCGAAGCGGGTGAGGGGTTCCCCACGCCGATGCTCGAGCGGTGAAGCCCCCCTCTGCCTTCGGCATCTCCCCCCGCAGAGCGGGGGGAGAAAGAGAGAAACCGAGACGCGCGGCTCCTCCCCTTTGGAGCCGCCATTCACTCCTGTCCTACCATTCACGCAGCAACCGCCAACCGAAAGACCCCACCATGCCCACCATCGTCCAGGCCGTACCGATTGAAGACGAACTCCACGACATGCTCGCCGAGGCCGGCGACGTCCGCGTCGTGGACGGACGCGACCGCGGCGCCTTCCTCGAAGCGGTCAAGGACGCCGACGGCGTGCTGGGCAACCCGCTGATCACGATCGATCAGCAGGTCGTCGACCTCGCGCCCAACCTCAAGGTCATGGCGACCACCTCGGTCGGCTTCGACGCCTTCGACGTGCCTTTCCTGACCAGCAATGGCATCGCGCTCTGCAACACGCCCGGCGTGCTCAGCGCCGCCGTCGCCGACCTCACGATGGCCTTCCTGCTCATGCTCTCGCGGCACCTGATGGAGTTCGAGGCCTACAACCGCTCCGGAGGCTGGGGCCGCCGCGAGCCGTATCCCGGTCTCGCCAATGACCCCTACGGCAAGACGATCGGCATCGTCGGATTCGGACGCATCGGCCAGGAAGTCGCCCGACGCGCCGTCTTCGCCGGCATGAAGGTCCTCTGGTACGACATCTACGACAATCCGCCCGCCGACGCCCCGCAGGCCGAGAAGAGCTCCCTGGACGACCTCCTCGCCGAGTCCGATTTCGTCAGCGTCCACACCGACCTCAACCAGTCCTCGCGGCATATGATCGGCGCGCGCGAAATCGCGCTGATGAAGCCCACCGCCTACCTGATCAACACCTCACGCGGCCCGGCCGTCGACCAGAGAGCCCTCCACGACGCCCTCGTCGCCAACCAGATCGCCGGCGCCGGCCTCGACGTCCTCGAAGACGAGCCGCCCGACCCGGACGAGCCCATCGTCAAGCTCCCCAACGTGATCACCTTCCCCCACATCGGAACCGCCACCGAGGAAACCCGCTACGCCATGCGAGCCCTCGCCACCCGAAACGTGGTCAACGTCGTCAGCGGCAATCGCCCCGAGGCGATCGTCAATCCAGAAGTACTTGGCTAGACCGAGTTGACGTCATACCCGCGCTTGCCGCGGGTATCTCGCATTGGTTCGCACAACCCCTGCGATCGGCGGAGGCTTTGCTGCTGGGGACCGCAAAAGCGACGTCCAATCTGACGACAGCGAGATTCCCGCGGCAAGCGCGGGAATGACATTGGTGTGGTGGCGGCACCTTCTTGGGCCACCCCGCTATCCTCAAACCCGTAAGAACCCACAACCGACAGATCGGACCCCACCATGTCCTGGCGACCCAAGCGCATGAAATTCGGCCTCTTCCTCGCCCCATTCCACAGCGTCGGCGAGCATCCCACTCTCGCGCTGCAACGCGACGTCGAGCTGATCGAGCACCTCGACCGTCTCGGCTACGACGAAGCCTGGATCGGCGAGCATCACTCCTTCGCCCGCGAGATCATCTCCAACCCGATGATCTTCATCGCAGCGCTGGCGGAACGCACCAGGCACATCAAGCTCGGGACGGGCGTCGTCTCCCTGCCCTACCACAACCCGCTAATGGTCGCGGACGATCTGCTCCAGCTCGACCACATGACCCGCGGCCGCGTCATGCTCGGCGTCGGTCCCGGCGCGCTGACCTCGGACGCCGTTCAGATGGGGATTGAGCCGACCACCCAGCGCAAGCGAATGGCCGAGGCATTCGACGCCATCGTCCAGCTCGCTCGCAGCGACGAGCCGGTCACGATGGAGACCGACTGGTTCTCGCTGACCGAAGCTCGCTTGCAGATGGGTTGGTATTCCGATCCGCATCCCGAGTTGGCCGTCGCCGTGATCCTCACACCGTCCGGTCCGCAGCTCGCCGGCAGGCATGGCGCCAGCCTGCTGTCGGTCGCCGGCGCAGACTCCGAAGGCATGAAGAACGTCTGGGATTGGTACGAGGAAGCGGCAACCGAGAACGGCCACCAGGTATCGCGCAAGGATTGGCGCGTGGTGATCGCGATCCACGTCGCCGAGACTCGAGCCCAGGCGATCGAAGACGTCCGCAACGGGTTCCTCAGGCGCGCCTACGTCGGCGATGTTCGCGACCCCGGCCGTCGGGGCGGGATTGTCCTGCAAATGGCCGACACGATCGAAGAAGCGATCGACAAGAACATGGTCATCGTCGGCTCGCCCGAGGACGCCATCGATCAGATCGAGGCAATGCACGATCGTTCCGGAGGTATCGGCGGGCTGCTCAGCATGCACCACGAGTGGGCGTCGACCGAGGCGACCGTCCGCAGCTACGAACTGTTGATGCGCTACGTTGCGCCCCGCTATCAAGGACAGCTCGACCGGTTGGTTGCGTCGCGAGACTTCGTTGAGGACCGGCAGCTCGACATCTTCGGCGCTGGCACCAAGGCGATGGCCAAGGCCTTCAAGGACGCCGGCAAGGAACTGCCGGAAGCGTTCATCGAACGAGCCGAGTCGCGCGGAGTCGACAGCAACGGCGCCGCCCTCCCCTCCGAGGCCGAAGCCGAAGCCGAGCCCGTCGCCGACTAGGCTCGTCTTCTTTCAAATTCCCTCCGATCCCCTCTCCCTGAGGGAGAGGGTTAGGGTGAGGGCCCCGCAGCGTCGGCAGGCGGATCACCGCGAGACAACCGGAGGCGCCCACAGCATCGCCCCATCGCACCTCCATAGGAGAGGGCTAGGGTGAGGGAATGCAAGTCGTCGTCGCCCTCGCCGGACAGATCCACGACTCCCCCCTCGTCCGCAATGCCCTCAACAGCGCCGACCTGATCGTCGCCGCCGACAGCGGCGCCAACCGGCTCCGACAACTCGGCCTCCTCCCCCACGTCGTCATCGGCGACCTCGACTCGCTGCAGGGCGACGACCTGTTCAATCTCAATGCCGTCGGAGTCGAGTTCGAGCCCCATCCCGACCCCGAACAACGCACCGACGGCGACGTCGCCATCGAGTACGCCCTCAAGCGAGGCGCGACCAGCATCATCGTCGTCGGACTCTTCGGCGGCCCCCGCTACGACCACGCCGTCGCCAACCTCTACCTCCTTACCCATCCTGGACTCCGACAGATCCCGACCTGGACCGTCGACGGCTGGACCGCCCTCACCGTCCTCAACGGCGATGGAATCAGTCAAGCTCACTTCCAGGGCCAAATCGGCGACTACGTCACCATCACCGCCGTCAGCGAAACGGTCGAGGGAATCACCACCGTCGGACTCAAATGGCCCCTCGCCAACGCCACCTTCACCCGAGGCCTCAACCAGGGCACCTCAAACGAACTGATCAACGACCGCGCCATGATCCAGATCACCGCCGGGACCGCCTTCGCCGCCCACCACTTCCGTACCGAGAGCCTGCCTCGATAACCGTCATACCCGCGCTTGCCGCGGGTATGACGCAGCGGTCCGCACGCCGCCCCTGCCCCTACGGATTGAACATATCCCGCTTGCCATGCTCGCTCGACGACGCCGCAAACGTGAACACGCCCCGCGCCATCGACGAGTCCTGCTCCGCCGCACGCGCTTCATAGATCTCCGTCCGCAGCGCATGCACGTCGGGACTGTTCGGCGCCGCGAGCGCCGCCCCCTCGATCAGATGGCAGGCCATCTGCAGATTGCCGTTCTGCATGTGCGCCCGAGCCCGCTCCATCACCGGAGCCAGACCGCCTGCCAGGGTCACCCACTCCGCCGCCTCCGCCGACCTCGGAGCCGGCAACAGCCGATCCGGCTCACCTTCGTACCAGCCGCCGAAGTAGCGCCAGACACTGTGAACGATGAACTCCGGATGGTCATACGCCGACCGCAGCCAGGGCTTGTCCAGCAGATGCTGCGGCATCTCAATCGAGTGCAACACGTTGTCCAGCGTGTAGCCGAGATTCATCAGCGCCAGTGTCTGATTCTCGATCTCGTCCAATAGATCCGCTGTGTCATTCAGCGCCTCAGCCACGCGATCCGCCCCGAAAATCGGGAAGCCGTGACCAGGACTCATCAGCTCCGCCCCCTTACCCGCCATCTGACGCAGACCCGCCGCCCATTCACCCGCCCAGCGTTGCGCCTTCTGCGGATTGCCGGCGTTCGGCACCGCCCAGATGAACAGATCCCCGGGGAACAGCCACTTCTTCTCTGGCACCCAGGTCCAGGCCGCGTCCTCGGTCTCTCCTCGCGTATGCGTCACCTCGAACATCAACTCCCCAATCGAAAACCTGATCGCGTTGTCGAACGTCACGTCCGGATAGCGGAACTCGTCCGGCCACGGCAACCGCACCTGCTCCGCATCCATCCCCGGACGAATGAACTGCCGCGAGTTGATCGCCGTGTTGTAGCCCACCGTCCGCTTGTAGCGGTCAAAGTGAGCCGGAATATGCCGTTGCCCATACACGACCGGTCGCGCCTGCCCCTGCTCCGCCGCCTCGTCGTCGAACCGGTTCACGCCAAAGATGTGATCGACATGGTGATGCGAGAACACCGCCGCTCGCAGCGGCGTCTCCGGACGCCACGCCCGAACGCCGTTGAACAGACCCTCCGCGTCGCGCGCCGTACCCGTATCCAGCATCACCAGACCGTCGCCGGTGTCGATCGTGTTCATCGACGCCGCCGACTTGATGTACAGGAACCCGTCCTCAATCTCCTCCGGCTCGCGATTGTTCCAGGTCGATGTCACCGGATGCGCCTCATGGATCGTGTCGATCTCGCCGCGCCACAGACGGTCACAGTAGTCTCGGATATCGGGCATCGAACTACTCCTCTGATCCTTGCTCCGCACTAGGTCGCGTGAGCGGCTGTTGCCTGCCGGTCTCAGTCGTAAGATATGACTCAACAACTCCGACACGTTCAAGTCCTCAGCGGAGGAGCCGCCTCATGCCCATGTACGAATACAAGTGCCCTGCCTGCACGAGCGTCTTCGACGTGCTCGCCAAAATGGGGCAAGCCCCCGAAGCCGCCGATTGTCCCGACTGCGACGACGCCAAGGGACAGCGCGTCTTCGGCGCAGGCGTCGCCATCCACACCGGCTCCTCCGGATCATCCTTCGACGACTTCGACATGGGAGACATGGGCATGCCCGACATGGGCGGCATGGGCATGGGTGGCCACGGCCACGACCACGGTCACAGCCACGACGACTTCGGCATGGGCGATTTCGGAATGGACGACTTCTAGGACTCTGGTCCCCTCTCCCTGAGGGAGAGGATTGCCCCCCTGATCCCCTCTCCCTGCGGGAGAAGCCTGCCCCGCACTTGATGCGGGAGGTTAGGGTGAGGGCCCGCACCCCCAGAGGACTCACCGTGCTCTACCTCCTCCGAGTCAAAGGCGACTCTATGTCCCCAACCCTGGAGGAGGGCCACGCCGTCATCGGTCTCTCGCCCAGACTCATCGCCGTCAAACCCGGCCGTATCATCGCCTTTCAGCGAGGCGCCGACCTCTACATCAAGCGCGCCCTCACCAGGGAGGGCGACGGCTGGTTCGTCGTCGGGGACAACCCCGCCCGCAGCACCGACAGCCGCCGCTTTGGACCCGTACCGCAGTCCGCAATCCGCGCCGTTGCCGTCCTCGGGCTCGCTCCACTGGCATTCAACCTGCGTCGCCTGTTGCCGATTTAACAGCACCGTTGCACTGGCCCGCGCGCACCAAACGATAACGACGCCAACTCTTGCGCTGGGCCAACAAATTCGACACAATACAGCCGTTGGCACTCTCAGCTGTTGAGTGCTAATTCTCTGCACCTGAGAAACAAGACTCCGTCCAAGAAATCAAGAAGGAGACAACCGGATATGGCCAAGGCACTGCTGTTCGACGAGGATGCTCGTCAGGCCCTGCGCGACGGGATCGACGCCCTCGCTGACGCCGTCAAAATCACCCTCGGCCCCAAGGGCCGCAACGTCGTCCTCGCCAAGACCTTCGGCGCGCCGACCATCACCAACGACGGTGTGACCATCGCCCGCGACATTGACCTCGAGGACCCCTTCCACAACATCGGCGCTCAGCTCGCCAAGGAAGTCGCCTCCAAGACCAACGACATCGCCGGTGACGGCACCACCACCGCCACCGTCCTCGCCCAGGCCATCGTTAACGAGGGCATGCGCAACGTCGCTGCCGGCGCCAACCCGATGGCCCTCAAGCGCGGACTCGAGTCCGGCGTCGAGGTCCTCTCCGACGCCATCCGCGAGCACGCCGTCCGCGTGACCACCCGCGAGCAGAGGTCCCAGATCGCCGGCAGCTCCGCC
>VXTH01000365.1:0-10512 GCA_009837565.1 Chloroflexota bacterium
CGAGAGCGAGTGCACGACCACCGCGACCAGCTCGACGTAGCGATCCTCGGTCATCCCGGTCATCGCGATGATGTCCTCGTACCACTCGCGGTTGAGGTTGGCGTTGTCGACGACCAGTTTCTGGATCGCGTAGACCGCGGCATCGGGCAGGATCTCGCTGCCGACGGCTTCGAAATCGCGTGCGTAGCTTCCCATCCTCGCGATATCAAAACACTCGGCGCCGGTCCACCAACGGCCGGGATTGGCAATCATCTCCCAGCTCATTCGCTGGGAGGAGATCGTCTGCTCTCGGATGGGCAAATCGACGGCGGCGTATTCAAAGGCCATCTCGGCACCTCTCAACCTGACAAGAGAGTAGCGTTTAGCCCGACACCTACCTGATGAGCAAGGCAGCGCAACCGAGGAGTGAGCGAAATGGCCCAAACCCTGGAAGTGACCGGCGGTGAGTTGATCTACGACGAGTTCGGAGAGGGGCCGGAGACGATCGTCTTTGTGCATGGCGCTGGCGGGAATCATCTGAGCTGGTGGCAGCAGATTCCCGTGTTCCGCGACCGGTATCGCTGCGTGACCTACGAGGTGCGCGGGTGGGGACGCAGCCGCGACGACTCTGGCGAAGGTCGCCAGGCGTTCTCGCGCGACCTCGGCGAACTGATGGATGCGCTCGAGATTCCCGAGGCGGTGCTGGTTGGTCAGTCAATGGGTGGCTTTACGATCCTGCCGTTTGCGGTGCGCAATCCGCAGCGGGTCAAGGGACTGTTGATGGCCGACACCTTCCTTGGCATCGACGCGCCCGAGTTGGTTGCGGAGATGCGCAAGGCGGTCGAATCGGCACAGGTCAACCAGGAACAGGGCGGCCTGACGCGAATGGTTGGGCCGGCCTACCTCGAGCGCGAGCCGAACGGGGTGTTTCTCTACAACCAGATCCGGGGGTTGAATCCGCCGCTCGATCCGAATCAGCCGCTGGCATTCAGTCAGGCAGACGGCGCGGTGTCGAAGGACGAACTGTCAGCCCTGACCATGCCGACGATCTTCCTGGCCGGCGCGGAGGACGCGATCATCCCGGCCGAACTGATCGAGCGCGCCGCCCAGATGGTGCCGGGCGCGCAGTACATCCAGGTCCCCGAGGCCGGGCACAGCGTCTATTGGGAACTGCCGGACGAATTCAATCAAGTCGTCGAAGTGCTGCTGCTGGAAGCGTTCGTCTGACGCTTGATCGGCCGCTGATAGCCTCGCACTGTTGTCCACACCACCTGAGCGGAGCATGCCATGACCTACCACGAAGTGATCTACGAGCCGGGCCCAGTCGCAAGGGTGATCATGAACCGGCCTGAGTATCGCAACGCGCAGTCACGCGTCCTGCTTGAGGAGATCGACCACGCCTTCCAGGAAGCGGCCGATGACCCGGAGGTGCTGGTGATCGTGCTCTCGGGCAATGGTCCCGACTTCTCCGCCGGGCATGATCTTGGCTCGCCATCCGAAATCGCCGACCGGGAGATTCGCGGCTGGGCAGAGGATTTCGTTGGCGTGTTCGACCGTCAGCGGGACACGCGGATTGCAAACACGATGCGTTGGCGCAATAACCCCAAGCCGACGATCGCGATGGTGCACGGCAAGTGCATCTTTGGCGGCTGGATGGTGGCGGCCTCGATGGATCTGATCTTCGCCTCCGACGACGCGCTGTTTCTGCCCTCACACACGCAGTACTTCTCGGCGCCGTGGGACCTGGGCGTGCGCAAGGCCAAGGAGATCCTGTTCCAGAACCGATTCATCCCGGCTCGCGAGGCGCTGGAACTGGGATTCGTCAACCAGGTCTATCCGGCCGAGGCGTTGGAACGAAAGACGCTTGCCTACGCGGGCGAGGTCGCCCAGCGGACGCCGCTGTCGCTTCGCCAGATCAAGCACTCGATCAACAACATGCAGGACGCTCAGGGATTCACCACGCACATCAACGCCAGCTTCATGACCTATGCCACCGGCGCGCAGTTTGGTCAGCCCGATCCACGCATGGTGCAGGGCAAACGCCAGCTCTCGCCCGTGGCTCAGGCTCTCGCGAAACTGCAGAAGCCGGGCAGCTCCTAGAGGGATTCGTCCTGTGACGGATGGCAATCTGCTGAGCGGCATCCGCGTCGTCGAGTACAGCCGCGACGTGCCTGCCGCCGCATGCGCGCGCGAGTTCGCGCGCTGGGGCGCGTCGGTATCAGTCTTCGAAGCCAAAGATTCGCGCTTGAATCAGGCAGCGCCGACAATCGAGCGAAACGGCGACACCGTCTCGCTGCTGCGGGAGTCCCTGATGGTCGGCAAGTCGCCTGGTGCGGGCGACTGGCGCGGCGAGCTCTCCGCCACAGATGTGTTCGTGACGGACGCGCCGCTTCCGGAGCTGAACGGCATCGCCGACGAGTTCCCAGAGTTGGTTGTGGTCCATTCCTCGCCATTTGGGACCGACGGTCCGTACTCCGACTATCTGTCCGACGACCTGATCATCCAGGCGTTGTCAGGCTTTGCCGGAACGAACGGCGTCGCTCCGCAGGCGCCGCTGGCAGCTCCGGCGGCGATTATTCCTCGGGCGATTGGCGTTCTGGGCGCTGTCGCGGCATTCGCGGCGCTGCTCGAACGTTTGCACTCGGGCCGGGGTGAATGGATCGAGCTGTCTTCACACGAGGCCTGTTCGACCCTGATTATGTCGCTGCGTTCGGAGTTCTCAGGTGAGGCGCTGCCCCGAGTCGGCGGAACGCCGGGCTGGGCCGAGGTGATGCAGACGGCCGACGGCTACGTCACGATCTCGCCCTGGTCCAGGGAAACGTTGCGCAACGCGCCGATCGCGTTTGGCTGCGACCCGCCGCCCGATGAGCTGCTGGAGGGTGAAGGACGTTTCGCCGAGCAGGCGCCGTCGCTGGAGTATGTGCGGCCGATCGTCGAGTCACTGGATGCGACGACGATCTGGACGAAGCTGTCGGAGCTGGGCTCGGTCATGGCGATGCACCGGTCGGCGCGGCAGCTGCTCGATGATCCGCAACTCCACGCGATCGACTTCTTTCGCGACAACAACGGTCTGACCGGGGCCGGCCGCGCGATGCGGGTCACGGAGGTCGAGAATCAGGCGGAGCGCGCCGACCGGTTCGCGCTGCGGCGACCGCCTGAACGCTCGTCGGGGCCGCTCGACGGTTTGCGGGTTGTCGACTTCACCCATGCCTGGTTGGGACCTTACGCGTCGGGCTTGCTCAACGATCTGGGCGCAGAGGTGATCAAAGTGGAGGGGCCGAAGCGCCCGGACCTGTGGCGGTACGACGCGGGTGGCCCGATGCGAGTCGCCTCGCCCGACGCGCATTCTCTGAACGTCCGGGCCAACTTCAACATGGCCAATCGTGGCAAACGAACCATCTCCATCGCGCTTGACAGCGAGGAGGGGCGCAATCTGGCGCTTGGTCTCATCGCGCGGGCCGACGTGGTGCTGGAGAACTTTCGTCCGCGCGTCCTGCAGAACCTGCGCCTGACCCACGAGCACATGCGCGAGGTCAATCCGCATGTGGCGCTGGTCTCGTTCTCGGGATTTGGCACCGGCGGTCCCTACGACAACTTCCGCGCCAACGGCGGCACGACCGAGGGCAACGCGGGTTGGGATCTGCTGCTTGGCTATCGAGGCGGCAAGCCGGTCATGCTGGGCACGATGCAGGCCGACCCGATCGTCGGCGCGCAGATGGCGGCCTCGGCTCTGGCGGCGGCGTTGCAGGCTCAGACGGAACGTGCGGCGATACACGTCGAAGGCTCGATGTTTGAGTCGGCGGTCGCATACATCGACGAATACCTGCTGGCCTCTTCGGCGGGGCAAGAGATGCCGTCGCGCAACGGGAACCGAATACCCGGCGCCGCGCCGCACGAGTGCTTCCGCTGCACCGATGGCGTCGACGGCAGCGACGAATGGATCGCGATTTCGGTACGAGACGACGAGACCTGGCTACAACTGGCAGAGGTTGCCGGGATCGATCGTCAGGAGTGGAGCACCGCGAAGGGCCGGAAGGCCGGTGAGGTTGAGCTGGAAGCGGCCCTCAGCGAGTGGACGCGTGGTTGGAACGCGCTCACGCTGCAACATCGGCTGCAGGCGGTCGGCGTACCGGCGGCCGCGGTGCACTCGACATTGACCCATCTACGGGATCCGCACCTGGCCGCGCGTGACTGGTGGCTGCAGTTGACGCATCCCGACACCGGCACACGGCAGTACCAGGGATTTCCCTGGCGGCTGAGCAGGCGCCGCGCTTCATGTTCGACGCCGGCGCCGCGAATGGGCGAGCACACGGTCGAGATCCTCGCGGAGACGCTCTGCCTCACAGATGAAGCGATCGATGAGTTGATGGAGCAAGGCGTCGTCGCCGGTTTGACAGCAAGTCGCGATCCGGCTGAACCGCAACCCGGTCCGATCAGTCCCCGTTAATCCGCGGCGGTGATTGCCGTTGCGACACGCTACTCGGCCAGTCCGAAGGCCTGGAGGTAGAGCGTTCGGGCGTCCGCGGGCGACTCGCCCTGGCCGAGCCAACCGTCGCCGACGCGAATCTCGAAGTGGAGGTGAATGTCGGTGCCGGGATTGGCGTACACCTCTTGCTGGCCCGACTCGCCTGGATGGCCAATCAGCTGTCCCTGTTGGACCTCAACACCGACCGCGATGCCGACGGCGATCTCTGACAGGTGCGCGTAGCGGGTGACGATTCCGCGACCGTGATCGATCCAGACCTGGCGACCTCGCAACTCGTCAAGGATTGCTTCGCCCTCCCAGTTGGCATCGATGAATCGTTGCCAGTCGGCGGGTGTGATCTCGACGTAATCGAGGTCCGCGCGGATGATGACGCCAGCCTTGGCGGCCAGGATTTCGGTGGTGTAGGTCACTGAGGTGCAGGAGGCCCATTCATAGAAGTCCAGTCCCTCATGAACGCCGTGGTTGCGGTACGTGCGCGGCGAACCGGGTAGGTGACCGGGAAACTCGGTGACGCAGGCGCCGGCGATCGGTCGGATGAATCCGCGCAGCGGATGGTCCTGCCCCTGCTCGGGAGCGTCGGCCTCTGTGTCGGCCTGTTCCTGTTCGGCCTGCGTTTCGGCTTCAGCCTGTTCGGTCTGCCCATCGCTGTGGGAGGGCGATACCTCTTGTTCATCGCTCTGCTGCTGCGCCAGTGGCTGTCGGGTTGGTTCGGTTGTCTGGGCGTCTTCCGCTGCGTTGTCCGGTTCTGTCGCAACAGCCGTCTGCTGGGCCTGGGTTGGTGCAGACGGTTCAGCGCCGGTCGTCTGCGCGGCTTGCGATTCTTCGGATTCGTCCGAACCGGTCGCCTGCACGACGGCTACGGCCGCGGCGGCGGCGAATATGGCGATCGCGGCAAGAACGTACAGCCAGGTCGGGCCGATGAGCCAACCGTCGCTCCGGTCAGGACCTCCTCGGCGCCCGCCTCCCCGGGAAGCCGAGAGGCCTCGACCGGACGGCTGCTGGCCCCAGGGACTATCGGAGCGGCGGATAGCCTTCCTCCTCCAGGACGGCGTCGATCTGCTCGTCCGTCGTGGCAGCGGCGTCGTACTCCACGTCAACGCGCTTCTCGTCGACATCAACCGAAACGGCAGCAACGCCGTCGATGGCGGTGAGT
Organism: Chloroflexota bacterium; assembly: GCA_009837565.1. Taxonomy (GTDB): domain Bacteria; phylum Chloroflexota; class Dehalococcoidia; order Bin125; family Bin125; genus Bin125. Next base: position 5,619 of record VXTH01000365.1, read on the forward strand.
GCCCCGGTGATTGCGTTGGCGCAGTGTTCGCAGGAAATGTCCGGCGCAGTGCGGGTCAGGGTTGATGTCGCGGCCATGGCAAATCCTCGTTCGAATGCTGACAATTTGACTTTACGTCATGCACGTTATGCGAAGCGGCGCCCCAGTGCCGATTCCCTGGCGGACAATGCTGCGTGCAACGCTTCCGCATGAGCCCTGAGCGCCACGCTGTCGTCGAGCGGCGGCAGCTCGGCCGCCTCGGGACCCTCGCGGCGCTCCAGCGCCAATGAAATCAGACGGTCGGCCAGGCGCGGATTCTTGGGCAGCACGGCGCCGTGCAGGTAGGTGCCGTAGGCGTTCTTGACTTTGGCCCCCTCGAGCCCGTCTCCGCCATTGTTGCCAAACCCGCTGACCACGTCGGCGAGGGCCTGTTGCCCGTCGTTGAGATAGGTTCTGCCGCCGTGGTTTTCGAACCCGACGACGGTCTCGCCTTCCCAGAGGGCAACCACGTTGCCGACGCAACGCGCGATCTTGGGACCGGGGTGCGCCGCGACGGCGTCGAAGATGCCAATACCTTCCATGATCTCACCATCCCAGCCTCGGTAGTGATGGCCGAAGAGCTGAAACCCGCCGCAGACGGCGAGCACCACGCCATCGTTGTCGACATACTCGCGAAGATCTTCGCCTCGGTGCTGGAGGTCGGCCTGGACACGTCGTTGCTCGCGGTCCTGTCCGCCGCCAACGAGGACAATGTCCGCCTGCCTGGAGGACCAGTCGTCGCCGATGCCAACGCCCAACACGGTCGTGTCGATGCCGCGCGCTGCGCAGCGCTGCTCGAGCGCGCGGGCGTTGCCGCGGTCGCCGTAGAGATTGAGCAGGTCGGGATAGAGCACCGCAATGTTGAGCGAAGGTCGGCCGGGGCTGGTCATCGGGCCACATCCCAGAGGCGCGCAGCGCCCATCTGTCCGAGCCGTTGGCGGACGTCGAGCATCGCTGTATATGTTGGCAGAATTGTCAGCCGGCCTGATTCCGGAACGGCATCCAGCGCCGCTCGCAAGACATCTCCGATGTCGTTCTCAATCGGGTTACAGGGCTCGGGAAAGCCGGCGTACTTCAGCCTCAGTGCCATGTCGGCGGCGCGGTGGCCGCCAACCGTGAGCGACTCGCAGTGCTGAGCCTGCGACTCCCAGTCGACGTCCCAGATCCAGGAGATGTCGGTGCCATCGGCAATGCCATCGTTGAGCAGGACGAGCAGGTGATGCCGCTCGCCGGGGCGCTGCAGTGTGCGCAGCGCCTGATTCATGCCCGAGGGGTTCTTGCCCAGCAGGACTCGCACCCGGCGGCCCTCGACGACCATTTCTTCCTGGCGGCCGAAGGCCGCCTCGTGGGACTCAAGACCGTCGCGGATCGTTTCTGCCGCGACACCCAGTGCGATGGCCGCTGTCGATGCGGCGAGGGCGTTGTAGACGCTGTACAGACCGTCGGCGGGAAGTGCGATGTCGACCGACGACTGCGGCAGCCGCAACGTGAAAGAGGTCAGTCCAGCCGCAAACGTGATGTTGGCGGCGGCGATGTCCGGGGTTGGCCGTTGCGCGCCCGAGTCAGTGTGCCAGCGGCCGAGTTGTGCGAAGTAACGGCGCGAGTAGCGAAAGTCGTCGTCGGTCTTCGGATCCCAAACGGCGTCCATGATCTCGCCCTCTGGTGCGGAAGGAATGTCGGGATCCTCGATACCGAAGCTGAGGCAGGGACCGCCCCAGTGATGCGCGAGGGACGCGATCAGCGGATCGTCGACGTTCAGCGCGATGACCGTCTCCGGCGGAAACGCCGGCAGGGCGTCGGCCCAGCGCCGCGCGATCGACTCGATTTCGCCGTAGCGGTCCAGTTGGTCCCGCATGAGATTGGTGAAGACGGCGGCGCTGGGCGGCGCGGCGGCCGCAATGGCCGGCAGCGCGGCCTCGTCGGATTCGAGCACGGCGTTGGCGTCAGCGGGCAGACGACCAAGCAGGGAAGCCGCGTCGACCATGGCAGCGGTCACTCCGCGCAGCAGATTCGAGCCGGCGCGATTGTGCACAACGGCCCGCCCGTCGGCGCGGAGGATGCGGGCCAACATTGCCGCGCTGGTGGTTTTGCCGTTGGTTCCCGTGATCAGGGCCGTCGCTGAGAGATCGTTCGCCAGCTGGCTGAGGGCGTCGGGGTGCAGCCGTTCGACGACCAGGCCGGGTAGGGCGGTTCCGCCCGAGCCCAGCGCTCGCATACCGTGTCGGACTGTCTTGCCGGCCAAGACGGCGGCGGCAAGGCGGGGAGACGGCTTCGTTGTCGAGCGGCGTTGGGTCACACCATCGACTGTATCGGCCGGCGCATGGGCTGCATGCGCACCGATTCAGCGTGTGAGATGTGTGGGAATGGTGTCGGCAGGGAGAATACGGCGGGTTGGGCCGGAAGTGCCGTTATGCGCTGGGGATCGTGCGGTTGGGTGTCCGGGTTTGTCCAGATTCGTCCAGATCTGTCCGGATCTGGCTCAGTTTGGACACATTTGGTACAGCAGCAATCCGAAAATGAGCGGGAATGTCTCGACAGGCGTCGGAGTCTGGCCGCTAGGCGCCCGCAGACGGGTCGAGTCGCGGCGGCGGGCCCTGGCCCAATGCCTTGAGGATCTGGTCGAGGCCGACGACGCCGAGCAGGCGTCCGCGCTCGACGACAGGCAGGACGAAGGTGCGTTCCTTCTGCAATCGCTGCAGCGCCTCGTCCGCGCCGGCACTGGGCTCGAGCGGTTGCACCTGGTCGGCGGCGATCATGATGTCGCGCAAGCGGTCGCTCTGGTAGCGCTCGTCATCGAGCAACAGGATCTGTACGGCCGAGGCGATGCCCACCGCGGTCCCGCCCTCGGCGACGATGAACACGTCCTGTTGGTCGAGTTGCGCGCGTGATGGCGCAAGGACGTGGATTGGCAGGTCGGCTTCGGCGGTCCGGGCGACCGGCGGCTCGAGCATCAGTTCGCCAACACGCAGCCTGGCCAGGTCGCGCTCCAGGTCGGCGGTCTTGACGCCTTGCGAGGCCTGGGTCATGAGCAGGAAGCCAATCAACGCGATCCAGAGCGAGTTGAATCCACTGTTGAAGATGGCGGCGTCGGTGAGTAGTCCGCCGATGCCGTAGACGATCATGATCGCGCCGAGGAGTTGCCCCAGCCGGGCGGAGGCGCGGGTCGCGCGATGGCGCGAGCCGGTCAGTCGCCAGATCAGGGAGCGGGCGACGCGGCCGCCGTCCAGGGGGAAACCGGGCAACATATTGAATCCGGCCAGGAAGCAGTTGAGCAGCCCCAGCACGAAGGCCAGATGGCCGACTGCGGTGTCATCGGGCAGAGCGAACAGCGAGAGGAGGATGAAGCCGAGGCCAATGACGAGCGACGCGAGCGGTCCGACGACGGCGATCCAGAATTCCTGGCCGGGCCGTTGGGAGTCCTCACGAATCAGGGACAGGCCGCCGAAAAAAAACAGGGTGATCGACGAGACTTCCATGCCGTAGCGCCGCGCCATAAGCGAATGCGCCAGCTCGTGAATCAGGAGCGAAAGAAAGTAGACGGCGCCGGCGGCGACGCCGTACAACCAGCGTTCGGCGCCGCCCAATCCGTCGAGTGAGTCGGGCAGGATCTGCGTCGCAATCAGGAAGACGAGCAGCGCGAACACCAGAAAGAAGGACAGGTCGAGCCGGATCGGAATTCCCAGGATCCGACCGACCTTGAAGCCGTTGCCGCCGAACATGCCAAATCTCATGTCCTCAGCATATGTTTCTGGTGGTCAGCCCGGAGTGTTGAGCGCTAGCGACTGCGTCGAGGGCGACTTCCGAGCGTCATCTTTCGTCGGGAGGCACTTCAGAGGCTCGGGGCGTTGCGGTCGGAACGGGTGGTCCCTTTCGCTTGGGGAGAGGGGAATTGGACGAGATTTCTTGACGGGTCTTCTCAGAGTGAGATCATGCCGGCCTCGACCAATGAAGCGGTTAGTCCCTTGATCGACGGGAGTTCGATGTCGGGGGTGATGGCCTGTTCGCCCTTGTCGCCGACAAGGATGGAGACGGCGAAGCCGGCGTGGCGGGAGCCGAGGACGTCGGCCTCGGGCGTGTCGCCGACGAAGGCGGTTTCTTCAGGGGCCGTTCCGAGCGCCTCGAGTGCGGAGGTGAAGATGGCCTGGCCCGGCTTCCAGCTGAGCACGTCGTCGGACCAAATCCAATGATCGATCCAGCGGCCGAATCCGCGGGCCACGAGGGCTCGTTCGACGTAACGGCCGGGGGCGAGTCCGGTGTTGGAAACGACCGCCAGGTTGAGGTTGCGCCGTTTCAGCTCGTCGAGTTCCTGCTCGACGCCGTCGATGACATCGGGCGGTTCCCAACTGGCGCTATCGCAGATGGCGCCAGTCAGCTCTTCGAGCAGCGCGTCACTCTCGACGGTCGCGGGACATTGCTCCAGCATCGAGCGACGCACGGCATTGACACGGTCTTCGCCGGAGAGGTCGATGTTGGACTGGTGGGCGACGACGAGCTCGTCGATTGCGTGTCGAATCGCCCTGGGCACTGCGTCGCCGGCGCCGGGGCCGGCGCCGGCCTGCTCGTAGGCACTGGTCAGGCGGGCTTCGCGGCGGCGCATGCGGCGTCGGCCACCGCCCTGGGCGTCCACGATCAATGTGCCCCACAGGTCAAGGGCAACCGCACGCAGCCGGGTCAACAGTGGTGAACTGGCGTCAGAACGTTAGCCGGAGGATCCGGACGAGGACCGCTTGTCTTCTTCTTCAGACTCGCTCGACGAGACCGCGACTTCATCCGATGCGTCTTCGTCGCCCTCTTACTCACAATCGGACGTTCGCGCTTCCTCGCGGAACTCACGCAGGCCGGTAACAAGCGCCTTGCCGACGCCGGCCAGCCGCCC
>VXTH01000312.1:0-10490 GCA_009837565.1 Chloroflexota bacterium
TGCCGTCGGCGTCGCGCGGCGCGATCGACTCGGGCACCTTGACCCGCACGTGCTGCACCGGATTCGAGTAGATCTCAGGCCCGACGAAACACTCAACCGTGTCGAGCAGACTGGGATTGGTCAGCGCGTCGAACACGGCCGGCCCTGCCCAGAACGGGGTGTCTGCCTTGATCCCCTTCTGCGGCAGGGAGAAATCGAAGTACTGCGCATGCACCTTCTGAGACTCGACGTATACCTTCGAGACTCGCTCACCAAATGGCAGCCCGGCGTAGGTGTCCAAGATTGCGCCCTGTGCGTGGAGATCGTTGGCGAGCACATCCAGCACGTCCGCATACTCGTCCATCACGGGATTGATCACTTCGGCGGGGTCGAAGACCTCGTCGACCGCGAGGAATCCGAAGGTCTCGAAGTGGTCAAGCTGTTCGGCGGTCAGGGTCGGCATGGGCGCTCTCGTGGCGTTCGCTGCTGTTCGGCTTTGTTCGAAGGTTAACGGCTCCGAGCGGGGTGGCGGACAACTGTCCGGCCCCGCTCGGAGTCGTTCTCGTCCCTGGGGACGTCTTAGGTCTTGAGCTTCTGGATCGCGGACAACGTTCCTTCGCCTCGGAGCTCGGCGGAACCGACCGGCCAGTTGACGTTGGCGGCCGTCATCGTTGCCGCCGACACCTCGGTCAGGAACAACCAGGAGTAGTTGTCGTAGAACGTGATGTAGAGCTCTGCGAGCAAGCGAGCGCGCTCGGCCGGATCGAGGGCTTGATTCTGGGCCTGGTACAGTTCTTCGATCTCGGTTTCCGGGTACACGCTGACGGCGTAGAAGCCGCTCTCGGTGACGCCAGAACCGATTACCGTTTCCGGCTCGGCAATGGTGTTCGTGAAGAACCAGAACATGCCCGGTAATTCGAATGTGCGCACTGTGCGGAAGTACTCCGAACTCAGGTACTCCTTGATCGTGGTGCGGATGCCGACGGCCTCCAGGTACTCCTGGACCGGCAGCGCCATGATCGGCACGATTGGCTGGAAGTCGGTGACGATGTGCAGGTCGACATCGAGTCCGTCCGGATAACCGGCCTCTTCAAGCAATGCTTTGGCCCGCTCGGGGTCGTAGCCGTGGTATCGCGATTCGAGGGCTTCGCCGGGGTAACCGATCGTGCCGCGGTAGGGACCGAAGGCCGGGCCTTCGGATCCGGTTAGCAATCCGTCGATAATCTCTTGCCGGTTGATGGCGAGATTGGCGGCCTCGCGAACGCGAATGTCGAGGAACGGGTTGGGCACGCCGTCAACCTCGGCCACTGAGTCATGCGTGTTGAACATGATGTAGTGGGTCGGCTGACCGGACGGCTGGTAGAGCACCTTGAAGTTGGGGTTGTCGCGATACGGCTCGACCACGTCGGTCGGGAGGTTGTAGATGGCGTCGATCTCGCCGGCCTCAATACCCGCGATCTGGGCCAGCGGCTCGGGCCGAATCTGGACTTCGAAGTCCTTGTACCAGGGCAGCCGCGGGTTGGTCAGGCCGTCGCGCGGCTTGTGGTAATCGTCGTTGCGTGTCCAGTTGGCGCCGACATCCGGGTCAGAATCGACGAAGCGGAACGGTCCCGTGCCCATCGCGAAGACGGCATCGACGTACGCGTCACCGTGTTCCTCCACGAAATTCTTGGACACGTGGCGAACCGCGCCGGACATGATCGAGCCGGCCAGTGACGCGTTCGGCGCCGGCGTTTCGACGGCCATGGTGAGGTCGTCAATGACGCTGTAGCTGGCGAAGATGTCGGTGCCGAAGGCCTGTCGCGCCGATGCCCACTCGTTCGGGTGGTCGCTGGTTTCGCCGCCCTGGTGGTACTCGGCAGCCGAGGAGACCCGCTCGAAGTTGAACGCCAGATCGTGCGCCGTGTACGGCGAGCCGTCGTGGAACACGACACCTGACGTGACGTGGAAGATCACGTTGGTGGGGTCGACGATTTCCGGCAGCTGCACCAAGTTGGGCTCCAGGGCAGCCGTCTCGGGATGGTTGGACATTCCAGAGTCGAAGGTGCAGGCGCCGTTGACGTAGTTGGTCTGCGAACCTGAGCGCTGCGGGTCGAGACCGGCGGTGTAGCGGCCAATCGCGACGCGCACATGCGCGTCCAGGTCGACCTCGGGCTCGGCGGCTTCAACGTCCTGCTGGGCTTCTTCACGCTCAATCGCTTCGACAGTGCCCTGCTCGGCCTGCTGCTCCTGCTGTTCAACCTGTTGGGCCTGTTGTTCAGCCTGCTGCTCGGCCTGCTCCTGCTGCATGGCCTGCTGCTGTTGCTGCTGCTGTTGTTGTTGCTGGGCAGGTTGCGGCTGATCCTGCTGCTGTTGCGGCTGCGCCTGGACAACGGCCTGCTGCTCGTCGTCATCGTCGTCGCCGCAGCCGACCAGCGCCAGACCGGTCGCGCCAACGCCGGCCCGGGCCGAGGCCCGCAGCAGCGTTCGCCGCGACAACCGCTGACGCGACATGCGCTTCCAATAGTTGCGTGTGCTCATGATTGCTCCTTCGTTTCTGGGTACGTGCGACCGCAGATTCTCCGTAGGTTAGTGAATTTCGAGCGACCGAATCAATCTGGTCCGCCGGCCGGCTGCTATGTCAACCCAGATTTCGCAGGCGTGGATCAAGCAGGTCACGTAACCAGTCGCCGACCAGGTTGCCGCTCAAGGCAACCAGCATCAACGCCAGACCCGGCATCCACATGACCCACCAGGCGTGCGTGAGGTAGTTTCGGGCCTCCGTGATCATCCGTCCCCAGGTGGCCTGTTCGACCGGCGCGCCCACCCCGAGGAAGCTGAGCGAGGCCTCGGCCACGATCACGATCGGGATTTCGAGCGTCATGACCACGACGATCGTGTTGAACACGTTGGGCAGAAGCTGCTTGCGCATGATCCACCAGTTGCTGCCGCCGGCTGCCAACGAAGCGACGACGAACTCCCGCTCCTTCAGCGAGAGCACCTCCGCGCGGATCAGACGGGCATAGACCGTCCAGGTCCAGACCAACAGGATGAGGATCACGTTTCTCAGGGAGGCTCCGAGCACCGCCCCCAACAGCACCGCGAAGAGGATGGCGGGCAGCGCCAGTTGAACATCGACGTAACGCATCAACAGTTGACCGATGATGCCGCCACGCCAGCCGGCGAACAAACCAACGGTTGTGCCAAACAGGGCCGCTCCCGGCACCACGATCGCGACAACGATCAGAGAGACCCGAGCGCCGTGAACGATTCGAGTCCAGATGTCACGACCGACATGGTCGGTACCCAGCGGAAACTCGCTCGTTCCACCTGAGAACACCGGCGCTTCGAGCCGTGAGAGCAGGTTGGTCTGGCCCGGATCGCCGGGAGCGATGACATCGGCGAAAATGCCGCCGATCAGGAACACGATCATGATGAGCATCGGCGGAATGACCAACAGATAGCGACGCGATGTAAAGGAGCGCAACCCGCTCCTTCTCGTCTGTAGTTCGACGGTGGCGTCAGCCACTTGAGCAGCCATCAGAGGGCCGCCATACGGATGCGTGGGTCGATCACGCGATAGGTCATATCAACGATCAGGTTGCCCAGTGTGATCGAGGCCGCGATCACGACGAGCCCCGCCTGCACCGTCGGGTAGTCCGACTGCAGGATCGATTCGATCATCAATCGTCCAATGCCGGGCCAGGAGAAGACCACCTCGATGATCACCGAGCCGGCGATCAGACGGCCGAGTTCGATGCCGAGAATCGTCATCACGGGGATCAGAGCGTGCCGCAGTCCATGACGCAAAATGACCGTGCGCTCATTGAGTCCCTTGGCTCGAGCCGTGCGAATGAAGTCGGTGTTCATTACGTCGATCATCCCGGACCGGGTCAGCCGCATGAAACCGGCAGCGGAGAGTAATCCGAGCGCAAATGCCGGCAGGACCAGCGAACGGAATCCTTCTGCGCCCGCCGTCGGGAACCAGGACACCCTGGTGGCCAGGAAAAAGATCAGCATCAGACCCAGCCAGAAGCTGGGTGTGGCCTGCCCGAAGACCGCGATCAGACGCGCCAGCCAGTCCATCGGCGAGCCGCGCCGCAACGCGGCGAACACCCCCAGCGGTAGTCCCAGACCGAGCGCCACCACCAATCCGGCGGCGGTCAGTTTGACGGTTCCGAGCACCTTGTCGGCAACGATGTCGAGTGCCGGCCCGGTCCGGTGATAAGAGAAGCCCAGATCACCTTGTACAGCGTCGCCGAGGAATTTTCCGTACTGCACGATCATCGGATCGTTCAGGCCAAGTTTCTCTCTGATGCGCTCGTAATCCTCATTGGTCGCGTCCCAAGGCATCAACGAGGTTTCCGGATTGCCGATCAAGCGCGAGACGACGAAGACGATGCTGACGACCACCCAGACCACGACAATGGTCTGGAGCAGACGAATCAAGAGCAGGTTGGCAAACTGCATCGCTCACTCCGCGGCGCACAATGAGGCTACCGCCGCTGTACGCGGCATTCTAGCCAGTCCGATTCTGATCGTGCGACCGTGACGGCCTACCAGCTGTCGATGTAAGGGCGCCGGCCTTCACGGATCGGTTCGGAGTTCGGCACGGCGTCGAGCAGGCGCAGGATCCACTGACGGGTCTCGGCCGGGTCGATCACGTCGTCCGACTCGAGCACCGTGGCGGCGTTGACGGCGTTGCCGCGTTCGTAGGCATCGGCGACCATTTCCTCATAGACCCGGGTGCGTTCTTCGAGGTCTTCGATCTTCTCGAGCTGCGCCCTGGCGCCCAGCTTGACGCCCGCCTCGAGATTCATCCCGCCGTACTCCGACGTCGGCCAACCGACATTGAAGAGTCCGGCCTCGGTACTGCCGGCCAGCATCGCCAGACCACCAAGTCCGTAGCACTTGCGCAGCGTGATCGTCATCTTCGGCGTGGTGAGGTTGGCCAGCGAGACGAAAACCCGGTGGCAGTGGCGGACCAGCGCCGTCTTCTCGACCTCGGGACCGACCATCATGCCCGGCGTATCGACCAGCGTCAGCAGGGGGATGTTCCAGCAGTCGCAGATCTGGGCGAAGCGAGCCAGCTTGTCCGAGCCGTCGCTGTCGACCGCGCCGCCCAGATGCATGTTGTTGTTGGCGATCACGCCGACCGACCGGCCTTCGATGCGAATCAGTGCCGTCACAACCCCGATGCCGAACTCGGGTCGCAGTTCCAACACCGAGTCGTGGTCGGCCAGCAGGTCTATGACCTTGCGCACGTCGTAGGTGCGCAGCCGGTTCTCAGGAATCACGTGGCGCAGTTGGCGCTGATCGGGGGCGCTCCATTCCGTGAGCCGGCCCTGGAAGTAGGAGAGGTATTTCTTCACTGCGGCCATCGCTTCCTCTTCGTCCTTGACGAAGATGTCGACGACGCCGTTGGGTACCTGTTGCGACATCGGCCCGAGTTCCTCGGGCAGGAAGAGGCCAAGTCCGCCGCCCTCGATGACGGCGGGGCCGCCCATGGCGATGTTGGATCCCTCGGTCGCGACGATGATGTCGCACATACCCAGCATTGAGGCATTGCCGGCAAAGCAGCGTCCGGCGGTGATCGAGACCATCGGCACGCGGCCCGAGAGCTCGGCCAGGCGCTCGAAGGTGCGCACGTTGCGGGCCGCGACGCGCGTGTACGCCGCATCGGTGTCGCCCGAACGCCCGCCGGCGCCTTCGGCGATGAACACCAACGGCGTGAGCAGCCGGTGCGCGGTCTCGACCATGCGATCGGTCTTCTCATGGCCGCGCAGGCCCTGCGTCCCGGCCCAAACGGTCTCGTCGTAGGAGATGATCGCGGTCGAGGCCGTGGAGTTGTCAAACAAATCGGCGTTGACTGTCCCGATCCCGCAGATCAGGCCGTCGGCCGGTGAAACACGGCGCAACTCTTCCCATGATCGCACGCGACGTTGCGCAGCCACGCCGAGCGGCATGTACTCGGTCCAGGTGCCGCCCTCGACAAGCTGGGCAATGTTCTCGCGGGCGGTGCGCTTGCCCTTGGCGTGCCGCCTGGCGACCGGCCCCTCGCGATTGTGGTCGAGCAGGGCCTCGTGCAGGTCGATGCTGTGCTGCAGGTCGGGCCGGATGTAGTCAAGGTCAATCTCGCCGGCGCCGTCATCCAGAGCGGGGCCGACGTCGGCCGGCTCGATGAATACGAGCGGGTGGCCTTCCCAGATGATGTCGCCGATCGATACGGTGATTTCCTGCGCGATGCCGCCGATATCGGCCTGAAGCACATGCTCCATCTTCATCGCATTCATGATGATCACATCCTGGCCGGCGACGACTGAGTCGCCCTCGCCGACAAGAATCTCGATGATCGTGCCCTGGATCGGAGCGCGCAGCGGTTCCGTACCCGGCGGGCCGATGATTTCGGGCGCAGGGAAGCCCGCGCGGTCTTCCTCAAGTCCACGGTTGACATCGAGCGATGCGGCGCCGGCGCCCTGGCGGAAAAAGTCAAGTGCGGCAAGCGGATCGGTGACCTGGTTCTCCACCTGTGCTCCGGCCCAGGCCGACTGACCTCCGGACGATGCTCCGTTGTCAGAAGTGACCGCCAATTCGCCGATTCGTTCGTCGATCCAGCGGGTGTGTACCTCGCCGGCGACGAACTCGGGGTGACCGAGGATGTTGCGCAGGAAACCGATGTTCGAGTCAGGGCCTTCGAGCTGGAACTCGTCCAGCGCGCGTTGCGCACGGCGCACGGCGTCCTTGAACTCCCCGCTGGGATGCCGGGTCACGACCTTTGCCATCAACGAGTCAAAATTGGGGTTCGCCGCATATCCGGCATAGCCGTACGTGTCGACACGGACGCCAGGTCCGGCCGGCGGACGGAAGGTGCGCAGCGCGCCGGCGGCTGGACGGACATCGCCGTCCTCACGCATCCGCTCGAGATTGACTCGCGACTGGATCGCAAACCCTCGAAGCGGCGGCGGCGATTCCATGCCGAGATCGATGAGCGTCGCACCTTCGGCGATCCGCAGCTGGCACTCGACCAGGTCAAGCCCAGCCACTTCCTCGGTCACGGTGTGTTCAACCTGGAGACGGGCGTTGGCCTCGATGAAGGCGAAGTCGTCACCGGTGTCGGCGTCAACCAGAAACTCGAATGTGCCGAGATTGGAGTAGCCTCCGGCCTCCGCCAACTCGACCGCGGCGGCCGTGATTCGCTCGCGAAGACTGTCGCTGAGCGTTGGCGACGGCGCGATCTCGATCAGCTTCTGATAACGACGCTGAATTGTGCATTCTCGTTCGCCCACGTGTGTGACATGGCCGTGCTGGTCACCCACGATCTGAACTTCGATGTGTCTCGCTCGAGGAATAAACCGCTCGACGAACAATGCGCCATTGCCGAAGGCCGCCTGAGCCTCACGCGTACAGCGCTCGAACGCATCCTCAATCTCGGCGGCCTCACTGATCGCTCTCATCCCGCGTCCGCCGCCGCCTCCGATTGCCTTGATCACCATCGGGCGGCCGTCGAGCTGCTCGAAGAAGGCGCGCGCACCATCAAGGTCGACCGCGTGGTCCGTACCCGTGAGGACGGGGACGCTGCGCGCCCCCGCCAGTGTGCGTGCGCGAGCCTTGTCCCCGAACAGCGCCAGCGCAGCCGGCGAGGGTCCAACGAAGGTGATGCCTGCCTCTTCGCAGGCGCGGGCGAAGTCGGCGTTCTCGGCCAGGAAACCGTAGCCGGGATGGATCGCGTCGCAATCGTGTTCCAGGGCCCGAGCGACGATTTGTTCAATGTCGAGATAGGCCGCCGGTCCGATTCCCTCCAGCTCAATGACCGTCTCAGCATGCTGAATGTGGTCAGAGGCGGCATCGTCGGATGAATGAACTGCGGCGGTGGCAATTCCCAGCTCAGTGGCGGTCCGCAGGACGCGAACGGCGATTTCACCGCGGTTGGCGACGAGAAGGCGTTGAATGGACATGGTCGAACTCTACGAACTGTGTGTCTGCGGGATTCGGCGAACGATGATCTCAGCTGCCGGCGACTGCTTGGGTGATCAGATTTCCGAGCGCTTCGGTACCGAGTGGTTCGTCACCCTCGCCTGCGAGATCGGCTGAACGATGACCGGCGGCGAGCGTGTGGGTGACGGCGTCTTCGATGGCGCTTGCTTCCTGTTCAAGACCCAGCGAGTAACGCAGCATCAGCGCCGCGCTCAGAATCATGGCCATCGGATTGGCGATGCCCTGGCCGGCGATGTCGGGCGCGGTGCCATGAATCGGCTCATACAGACCCAGCGTCGAGCCGTCCTCCGAGGCGCCCAGAGAGGCGGAGGGCAACATGCCCATCGAACCGGCCAGCATGGATGCCTCATCCGTGAGGATGTCGCCGAACATGTTCTCGGTCACAATCACGTCGAAGTAGGACGGGTGCCGGATCAGGTCCATCGCGCAGGCGTCGACGAGCCGATGCTCAAGCGTGACGTCCGGGTAGTCCTTCGCGACCTCGTCGGCAATCTCGCGCCACATGCGGGATGTGTCGAGAATATTGGCCTTGTCGACGGAAGTCAGGAGCCTGCGGCGGCCTTGCGCGGTCTCAAACCCGAGACGAACAATCCGCTCGACTTCCTCCTCCGAGTAGGCAAGTGTGTCGACAGCCTTGCGCTGGCCATCTTCTTCCCAGCGGCGCTGCGGCTCGCCGAAGTAGATGCCTCCGGTCAGTTCGCGCAGCACGACCATATCGACGGCTTCCACGGTTTCCCGCTTGAGCGGTGTAGCGTCGGCGAGAATCGGCAGCATCTTGACCGGCCGGATGTTGGCGTACAACCCGAGTCCCTTGCGCAGGCCAAGGATTGCCTGTTCCGGCCGGACCGTGGCTTTCGGATCGTCCCACTTCGGCCCGCCCACGGCGCCGAACAGCACGGCGTCCTGGGCCTGGCACATCTCCAGCGTTTCGTCGCGCAAGGCGACTCCATGGGCGTCGATCGACGCGCCGCCTACCAGGTCTTCGCTGTACTCAAAGGAGTGATCGAATCGGCCGCCCACGGCATCGAGCACGCGGATCGCCTGCCCGATGACTTCGCCGCCAATCCCGTCACCGGGCAGAAGCGCAATCCTGAAATGGGCCATACGTCTCGGTTCCTAATCGTCGGTTGGGCGCTCACCCGGAGCGCGTTCGGGGGAGACTCAACAGCCCGGCGCTCCGTAGTCGCCACAGCAGGTCTGTCGCTCCGTCAGCCTATTCCACCAAATGGCGAGCACGCCGGTGACCAGGCCCAGGCCTTGACGACCGTCGGCGCGGAGATTCGCAATCGCATCCCTGAAAGAGGGCGTCGGGGGCTTACACATTGGATCTCTCTCAGTCGCTTCTACTCAACCGCGGAAGTCTGAGAATTCTAGGGATTCATCGTGACCAATCTTCAGCGTCACCGCCGTCGCGCCGATCACTGGGCTAGTGATGGTCATGCCCGTGGCCATGTTCGTGGTCGTGCTGATGGTCATGGTCGTCAGACTCCATGCGCTCGGCCCGAGCGCGCTCGCCAGACACTCAACAGCCCGGATCGCCGTAGTTGCCGCAGCAGTTGTCAACATTCCGCAACTTGATCAGGTTGTTCTTGATGAACCCATAGATGGCGTGACGCCGGCCGATCGAACGGCGCAGGTTGGTGATGGTGTCGCCGATGGTTGGCCGTGGATGCTCGGGCATGTGGTGTTTCTGTCCAATGGACCTTGTTCTTGATTTGAAACAGGATAGGGAGCCAGTGACTGACTCAGCGCCAGACCCTGGCGAGGTCGACGATCAGCCCTTCGGCCACGTTCTCGCCACTGAGCGAATCGGGGCGTTTGAGGCGCTCAGGTTCCGATTCGCCTTGCCGATACACCCACACCTCACCTTCCTCGGTGTAGACGTCAATCAACCAGCCGAGCCGCGCACCCGAAGCCATCCACTCCTGCATCTTCTCTTGCTGCTGCTGAGCGCTCTGTGATACCGAACGCAACTCCACGATCAGTTCAGGGCAGATTGGCCAAAAGCCTTCGTCGTCCGGCTCCGTTGCTTCGAGCGAGCGTCCACTCGCCCAGGCGGTGTCGGGAGAACGCACTGCACTGTTTTTCAACCGAAAGCCGGCACTTGAGTCAAACACCGTGCCGTCTTGAGTTTCGGCCCACCAGATGTACAACTGGCCGGCAAGGTGAAGAGAGCGGCTGCCGCCGACGGAACCAGTTGGCACAGAAATTTCGAGCGCTCCTTCCGCGTTGCGCTCGAAGCGCCAGAAATCGTTGAGACTACTAATCGCCAACAGCAACTCGTCGGTGAGGAGGCCCATTGGAAACTGGACAACGAGGGGCCCAGCAGCAGCCTGGGAGGCAGGAGAACCTATCGTCTGCTCTGGCTTGACTGCTGCCTGGACCATGGGTTGATCCTAGACAGTTACCGGCTTCGTCGTCGGACGCTTCGACTCATAGTCGGAAATCAGTTCGTCGTGCTCGAGGGTCAGGGAGATGTCGTCGAGGCCGTTGAGCAAGCAGTGCTTGACGAACGGAGCGATATCGAAGGAGCGCAC
>VXTH01000233.1:0-7164 GCA_009837565.1 Chloroflexota bacterium
CGGTGATCGCGGGACCCGCGTTGGGCGGAGCACTCCATGTCGCCGTCACCTTGCCGGCGGCGCCCCTCAGCCCGGGCGTCGCGGGCCGACCCGGTGGCGGAACGTCCGTCAGCCGAATCGTCACCTGCGCCGTGTCCGCGAGCGCCCCGTCGCTCGCCACGACCGATACCGAATGCGTCGCGGCGCTCTCGTGGTCCAGCACCGCGCCCGCCGCCACCGTCAACTGCCCCGTGCGCGCGCCGACCGCGAACAGCGCGGCGTCCCCGCCGGATGCCAGGGCGTAGCTCAGCGTGTCCCCGTCCAAGTCGGAAGCCGTCACCGGCGCGCCCACCGCCGTCCCCGCGGGAGAATGCTCCGGGACCGAGCGCTCGAACGCCGCGCTCGCGAAGGCCGGCGCGCGGTTCGCGGCCGCCGCCGTCGTCCCCTCGCCCGACTCGGACCACGCGCCCGCGCCCTCCGGGCTCACCGCCCGGACCTGCACCAGATAGTCCGTGCCCGCCGTCAGGCCCGTCACCGTGTGGGTCAGCACGTCGCCCAGCGACACCTCGGTCCAGCCCGAGGCGGAGGTGCTCCGGTGGCGAACGTCGTAGCCGGTGATCGCGGGACCCGTGTTCGACGGAGCCTGCCACGTCGCGGTCACCCGACCGTCGCCGCCCGTCACCACGGGCTTCGCGGGCCTGCCCGGAGGCGGAACGTCCGTCACCTTGATCGTCACCGCAGCCGTGTCCGCCAGCGTCCCGTCGCTCGCCACCACCGACACCGAATGCGTCGCGGTGGTCTCGTGGTCCAGGGACGCGCCCGCCGCCACCGTGATCCGGCCCGTGGACGCGCCGATCCCGAACAACCCCGCGTCGCCCCCGGACGCCAGCGCGTAGCTCAGCGTGTCCCCGTCCGGGTCCGTCGCAGTCACCGGATCGCCCACCGCCGTGCCGCCGGGCGAGTTCTCCAGAACCGAACGCTCGAATGTCGCGCTCGCGAAGACCGGAGCGCGGTTGCCCGGAACCGGATCGGTGACCGTCACCCGGAAGCTCTGCGACGCGGTCTTGCCGCCGGGGTCCCGCGCCGTCACGGTCACGTCGGCGCGCCCCTTCGACACGCCCTTGACCGTCACCGTGGAACCGCTCACCGAAACCATCGCCACGGCCGTGGCCGAAGACCGCGCCGCGTACGTCAGCGCGTCGCCGTCCGGATCGCTGAAGTGCGACGACACCCGCACCGACACCGACTTGCCCGCCGCCACCACCGTGTCCGGTATCGCGCTCTCGATCTCCGGTGGCTCGTTCACGTCCGTCAGCGAAATGGCCACGGCGCCTTCGGCGCTCACCGTCCCCGAGCTCACGGTCAGCTTCAGCGCGTACGACGCCCGCGTCTCGTGATCCAGCGTCCTCGCCACCTTGACCTTCGCATCGTCGTCGCTCGCGCCCGCCGCCGCCACCGAGAAATCTCCCGATCCCGTACCCGTCAGCGCATAGCTCAGCGTCCCGCAAGCCGCCGTCGCGGTCACCCCCACCTTGCCGGTCACCTCGGCTCCGGCACCCCTATCCTCGGGCACCGAGAGTTGCCCGTCCGAAACGGTGATCCCGCACCGGGCCGTCGCGGGCACGACCGTCACCGGAATCGTCTGCGTCGCCGTCAGACCCCCGCGGTCCTCCGCCGTGACCGTGACCGTCGCGCTCCCCGCCGCAACGCCGGTCAACCGCACCGGGCTTCCGCTCGCGTTCACCGTCAGCCTGCCCGTCGCCGACGACCTCGACGTGAAGGTCAGACGGTCCCCTTCGTCCTCGTCCGTGAAGTAGCTTGTCACGTCCACCGTCACCGGCTGCCCGATCCGGACCGTCTGCCGACCGATCGTGTTCCTCGGCTTCGGCGCCTCGTTCACGTCCGTCACCGAGATGTCCACGTCGCCAGCGCTGCTCGCGCTGCCGCCCACCTCGCTCACCGTCAGTGTCAGATCGTATGCGTCCCGGCCCTCATGGTTCAGCGTGCGCCCGACCCTGATCCTCGCGTCGTCGTCGTTCGCACCTACCGCCGACACCGAGAAATCCCCCCAACCCGTGCCCGAAAGCGCATAGCTCAACGTCCCGCAGTCCGACGCGTCCACCCTCACGTCGCGATTCAACGCGCTGCCCACGCCCGCGTCCTCGCGCACCGACAAATCGGCATCCCACACCTTGATCTTGCAGTCCCGTGCGGGTTCGTAGACATCCACGTCGAACTGCTGCTTCGCGGTCAGACCCCCGTCGTCCCGCGCCGTCACCGTTACCGTCGCACTCCCAACGTCCACGCCCGTGAACGTCACCGGGCTGCCGCTCCCATTCACGGTCAGCTTGTCCGTGTCCGACGATCCCGACATATACGTCAGACTGTCCCCGTCGGGATCGCTGAAGTATCGGGTCAAGCCCACCGAACCGCTCTCGCCGATGTCAACGGCGCGATCCGACATCCTACTCACTGCGGTCGGCTTCCGGTTCGGAACCTGGACATCGAACGCGTCCACGGCCGTCAGACCGCCCTGGTCCTTCGCCGTTACCGTGACCGTCGTCTCGCCCTTGCCCGTGGCCTTCACCGTCAGGCTGTTGCCCTGCAACGTCGCCGTCGCCACCGCCGTGTTCGAGGAGACCGCCTCGTAGCTGAGAACATCCCCGTCGGGATCGCTGAACACTCCCGACAACTCGATCACCTGCCGGGTCGTCCCTTCGCCCACGTACAGCGGGTCATCGATCCGATCTTCAACCACCGGCGGCTCGTTCACGTTCGTCACCGAGATGCTCACGCTCCCGGAGGCGCTCGCAGAACCGTTGCGCTCGCTGACGCTCAGCGTCAGGGCGTATGAAGTTTTGACCTCGAAGTCGAAGCTGCCCGTGATCTTCGCGTCGTCGCTGCCGCTCGCCGCAGCCACGGAAACGTCATCCGCGCCCGCGCCCGTCAGCGCGTAGTCGAGCTCGCCGCAGTGCTCCGCGGTCACGCTCACCGTCCCGACATCGATTGCGTCTTCCGGCACGGTGAAGTCGCCGTCGCCCACACTGATGGCGCATTCCGGCGGCAGCACCGTGACGGTGAACACCTGCTCCGCAAACAGGCCGCCGGGATCCGTCGCCTTGACGGTCACCTCCGCGCTCCCCTCGGCCAGTCCTTCGTATGTTACCGTGCTACCGCTGACGCTGACCTCCACCAAATCCTCGCTCGACGACTTGGTCGAATACTTCAGCGCATCATCGTCCGGATCGTCGAATTTCGACGCGACTCCCAAAGAGCCGCTCTTCCCGACATCGACCGTCCGATCCGTGATCGTCCCCACTGCGGTCGGCTTCCGGTTCGGCTGGTTCACCGTGACACTGAAGCTCTGAACCGCCGACAGGCCGCCCGGATCCGTGGCCGTCACGGTCACCGTAGCGCTACCCGCAGCCTCACCGGTGTACGTGACGTCGCTTCCGCTGACCACGGCGGTCACCACGACCGGATCCGAGGATTCGACCGTGTAAGTCAGCCGGTCCCCGTCCGGATCGCTGAACTTCGACGATACGTCCACCAACCCGTCCTCGCCGACCTTGATGGTGTCGGGCTGGATCGTCCCCACTGCCTTCGGCGTCCGGTTCGGAACCGTGACGTTGAAGACATCCGCGACCTCCAGAACGTCGGGGTCCTTCGCTGTCAAGGTAACCGTCGCCTCGCCCTGCCCCTTCGCGGTCAACGTCAGCGTCGTTCCGCTGACCACGGCGGTCGCCACGCCCGGCTTCGAGGAGACCGCTTCATAGCTGAGAACATCCCCGTCGGGATCGTTGAACACCGTCGAGAGGTCGATCTCCTTCGTGTCGCCCACATACAGCGTCTGGTTCTTGATCGGGCTTTTGACCACCGGTGGCCGGTTGGGCTGCTTTACGTTGACGCTCACGTCGATGCTCGCCTGAGCCCCGCATTCGTCGTGCACCGTCACTTCCAGTTCGTACAGGCCCGGATCCAAGGCTGCCGTGGTCGAGATCTGCGCGGTCAGCGAGTTGATCGTGAACTTGTTCTCGCCCCCGTCGTCGAGTTCGTAGTACGGGATGCCGTCCGTCGTATTCGCGGCCACGGTGCCGATCACGGTGTCGGCGGGCACGGGCGCGTCGAACTCGAACATGGTCTGCACGTTGGGCGGAAACACGACGCTGCACTCGATGAACGCGGACTGCGGTTGCGGATCGACCTTGAAAGCGCCTTCGATTCCCGCCCGCGCCGCATCGACCGCCAGACCCAGCGAGACGTAGAAGACCTCGACGGTCTCCGTGTTGTCGTCCCGAAGCGTCTCCACGCTGATGGGTTTCGACGTTTCGCCCGGCCGGAACGTGACGACCTCGTCGGCCGCCGTGTAGTCCCGACCTGCTAGGGCCGTACCGTCCTGCGTCCGCCAGCGCAGCGAGATACGATCCGCCACGGGCGTAGACATGATCACCGACGAGTTCCACGTGGACCCTTCCCCGACGGTGTCCGACACCGCCGCAAGTGCGATGGTCACCGATCCGTTGTCCGCGATCTCCACCGTGGCCGCCGTCTGGTCCACGAGCACCGTCCCAGGGCCGGTCGCGCCGGTCAGCGCGAGCACCACCGTCTCGCCCTTGTCGAGGATGCCGTCCTCGAGTGCTTCGAGCGCGATCCGGGCGGTGTTCTCGCCTTGGGACACCGTCGCCTCGCCCGACAGCGCCGTGTAGTCCTCGCCGGCCACCGCCGTGCCGGAGACCGAGTACCGGACCGTCACGGTCCCGGCGGCGGTGCTCCCCGCGACCGACACCTCGAAGTGGCCGGTTGAGCCCTCGGCCACCGTGCCGCCCTCGGGCGCGGAGAGCGTCACCCTGAGCGTGTCGGACGCCGCCGCCGAAGGATCGGAGGATGCATGCGCCGCCGCTGGCGCTACAGCGGTCAGCAGAAGGCCGAATGCGGTCGTACGCAGGTCTCGCGCCTTGATCAAGCGCTGGAGCCGAGACTCTTCAACCGTCCGGGAACGAGGCTGCCGGGAGCGGGTAGGAGGTAGTAACTTGCGGATGGTCATTGGCGCAAAGGGGTCCTTGAACAGGAGGGCGGGGGAAAAGGGGGTGCGGCCCGACACGGCCCTGGGAAAAGCAGCAAGAAGGGTATCAGCAAACCCCGAACATGCAAGGGCCGTGGCAGGACTCGACCGCCACGCGCAAGGACTGACGGCTGCCCGGCACGTCCGAAATGGCGGGCTGCCCGGTCAAGGCCGGATGATCCTCACCGCCTTGCCGTCGCTGTCGACCACGATCACCGGACCACGAATCACGTCGTCGGAGAACAACTCCGCGACCGCTCCCTCCGCGTCCTCACCGTCGCCCCGAACATCGCCCTGCGCCGCCCCCGGCAGGGTGTACGGATCCGCCTTGCTCACGTCCACTTCGTATCCCAGATCCGCCAACGTCTGAACCGTCATCGCCGTCAGCAAGGAGTCTGCGTAGGGTGCCATGACATCGCGGGGAATCACACGTTGCCGCCAGTGGATGCCCACGAGGGGTATCTTGTCCTCCAGCGGCACCTTGCCGCCCGGATACGCCTCGCCGCCAGCGGCGTCGAACGCCGCCACCGCCAGCGGACCGGTGAAGTGCGGATCCGTGCCCCCGCCCCGGTACATCGCCCGCCAAGCCTCCAGGTCCGCGCGGTGGATCCAGTCTCCGAAGCCCAACACATGACCCATCTCGTGTAACGCAGATTCGTACAGTTGGTCGATGGCTGGATCCGGGTTGCGGTGATACCACAGGGAGAACGAATTCTTGCCGAGGAAGGCGTGCCCAGACCCTTCGCGCTCTCCGCACCTGGTCGCGGTTGCCGCTGCACCGCCCCGTCTTGCGACGAATCTCACGCGGATCAGCAGGTCGTCGATGACACCGAGCACCCGAGGCGGCGACGGTCCATCGAAGCAGATGTCGCTCAGTGGCCCCAGCACCGGCACGTCCGGCAGGTCGCCCGTCACCACCTCCATCCACCGGTCCGCCGCCCGACGTACCGCCGCTTCCTCCTCGACCGTGAACCCCGGATCGAAGTACAGTTCGATGTTGAAAGCATCCGGGTCCGTTGACGGAACCACCCACGCTCGGAACCGCTGGGTCGCACGCAATCCATCGGCGTCGGTTGCCGTCACCTCGACCACGGTCGTATCCACCGACTGCGGATCCAGCCACAGCACCCCGTCTTCGAGCCGCGCGGCCACCACCCCGGACTCGGTCATCTCCACGGCGAAGGCCAGAGAGTCACCGTCGGGATCGTCAAAATAGTCGGCGAGCACCAATTCGGCCGACGGACCCCCGACCTGAAGTCGGTGCGCCGGAATCCGCGAACGCGCCACCGGACTCCCGTTGTCGGCCTCGGCGAACAGCACCAACTCCTCGCCCCGCACCACTGTCAGACCTTCGTAGCCATCCGCCCGCACTTCCGGTAACGGTGGGAACCCGAGATGAACTGCACCGCCGCCAGAGTCGGCCGACACCTCGAAGGTGTTACTGACAGTTTCGCCGGCGAGCAGCGAGACGGCGTCGCGGGAGATCGATCCGCGCTGCACCGACACAGGAACCGTGAACGCGAAAGGAGCACCCGGGGATACCCGCAACGCCACCCGTGCCGGACCCGGCGCCAGCGGGTCGCCATCGCGCCGCACGAACTCCGGTCGGATGGGGAAAGGCGTCCCCGGGTTGGCTTGGAGTGTGACCCATTCGAGTGCCGACAGACCCGCGAACAAGCCCGGCGGCAGCTGCCCAAGCTCGTTATGCTCAAGACTGAGTTGCGCGAGCTTTCGTGTCCCAGCAAAAACGCCTGGGGGCAACTCGATCAGATCGTTGCGGCTCAGGTCCAGCCTCACCAGTTCCTGCAATCCAGCGAAGATGTCGGTTGGAAGAGTCTCCAAGCGGTTCCCCTGCAAGTAGAGGCGCTGGAGCGCAGAGGTCTCCCAGAACAGACGCGAAGGCAACTCCGCCAGTTGGTTCCCGTCCAACGCGATCCGCCAGAGCGAAGGCGTTTCGGAGAACAGGCCGGGCGGTAGTACCGTCAGCCGGTTGTCCCCGAGGACGAGGTATTCCAAGCGGGAAAGGTTGGCGAAGATGTCGTCCGGCAGCGAGGTCAGCTTGTTCCCTCGCATGCTCAAGTGCGTGAGGTTCGAAAGCCCGTCGAAGAGATCCTCCGGCAACT
>VXTH01000233.1:7174-10451 GCA_009837565.1 Chloroflexota bacterium
CAGTTCGTTGGCGTTAAGGAACAAACGCCACAGCGTCGAAAGACCCTCAAATATGCGTGGCGGCAGTTCGGTCAATTCGTTCTGGTTCAGAAACAAGACATCCAGTGCAATGAGCCCGTGGAAGTCGCCGCTCCTGAGCTGCCGAATGCCCTTCCCGTCGAGTTCCAGGCGACGTACGCTTCTGAGCATCTGGTCCGTAACCTCCGAGCAGTTCCCTACACCTGCCCGTCGTGCGATCTCCCTGCTCACCGCCGGGGTCCGGTTGCACACCCCTTCGTCCGACACCGCCGTAGCCTCGAACGTCACCGTCGTGCCGCCCGCCGTCGTGCTCATCCGCTGATTGCCAAGCCCCGATCCGAGCGTCCACACCGCCGAAGCGAGTCCGAGGCTGTCGGTATCCGCCGTGCCCGGATTCGCGTGGCCGCCCCCCGCTTCAGGCTCGAACGTCACCGCCGCGCCCCAGATCGGGCGGCGGGTCTCGTCCGAGACGTGTACCGTGACGGAATCCGGCAGAGCGTGCCGGGCCACCGCCCATTGATCGTCTCCAGAGACCACCTTGACGGACGCCACCGCGTCGTCGGGGTCCCGCGCCGTCGCGATGACCTCAGCGTTGGCGTCGCCCCCGGTGGAGACCGCGAGCGCCTGAGGTCCGGGGACCGTCCCAAGGGTCCAAGCCGTCGAAACCACTCCCGCGCTGTCGCTCACCGCCGTCTCGGGGTCGGCGCGGCCGCCCGCGTCCGGCTCGAACCGGACCGTCGCAGCGGAAATCGGCCGACCGGCTTCGTCCAGAGCCCGCACGGCGATGGGTTCGGCCAAGGCACGTCCGCTCCACGCCCACTGGTCCCGTCCCGACAGCACTTCGAATGACGCCACCGCTTCGTCCGGGTCCAAGGCCGTGGCCGCGATGGTTACGCTCGCCGCGCCCTCCACCGAGACCGCCAGCGTCTGCATTCCCGACTCCGGCCCGAGCGTCCATCTGGCCGCCGCCAGCCCCTCTTCGTCGCTGGGCACTTCTCCGGGCTCGATGCTGCCATGGCCCGCCCCCGGCTCGAACCGCACCGCCACCCCGGACACCGGCACGCCTCCCTCGTCCAGGACGCGCACGCCGACGGGCTCGGTCAGCGACAGCCCAAGGCCCGCCCGCTGCCCCTCGCCGAACGGCTCCAACACGGCCGGCGCTTGACGCACGCGGACCAGCGCATGGTCCGACGACTGGGGGGTCCAGGCCTGAACGCGCGCCTCGCCGTTGCCGCGCGCGGTCACCGTGCCGTTCGCGTTCACGGTGAAGACCGCCAGGTCCCGGCTGTTCCACTGGACCGCGCCGCCGCCCCGAACCGAGAACGTGAACTGGTGTCCGATGTGCGTCAGGGTCACGGAGTCCGGCACGATCTCAAGCGACGGCTCGGGCTCGACGACCGGATCCGAGTCGCACGACCCAATCGCCGCCAAGAGCAGCGCGGCGGCCAAGCCCAATGCCCTCGCGCGACCTTGATTCTTAAAGCGCAGGCGCGCGCGCGAGTCCGGCGGGTCTCGGTCCGCTTCGGCTGTGGGGGTCTTCGCGGGCATCGTCCTTGGCAATCCGGGCGTGCCCGGAACGCGGGGAGTGCCGTTGCGTTCCGGGACTGGCGACCAACTCAAGCGCCCGAAAGATGCCCGCTCCGATGCCCGTGGAGCAAGCGGCCCATCTCCCGCCGCGACGGGACCCAGCTCGCGGGTGGCGCGCTAGAGCCTTCTGGAGACCCAGACGGCGCGTCCGACGACGCGGACCTCCTCGACGAGGCGCTCGTAGCTGTCGTACTCTGGGTTGAGCGACTTGAGCACGATCCTGGGCGGGTCGGAGTTGGGGACGTGTTCGATCCTCTTGGCGACGAGTCCCATGCCGTCCCAGATGACGAAGATGCCGGGCGGGACCGGCACCTTGCGGCTCACGTCGATGAGTACGCGGTCGCCGCTTGAGAGCACCGGCGCCATCGAGTCGCCGTCCACGGTGATCATTTGCAGGTCTTCCGGCTTGGCCCGGAACTCGTGGCGGATGAGCGGATCGGCGAATATCCACATGTCGCTCGTCTGCTCGAACCCCTCGTTCCACGCGCCCGGACCCGCCGACGCGCGAACATCGATCTCCGGCACCGCGCTGTAGCCCCTCGGGGCCGCGTAGGGGCTCGGCCGCGCGGGCCCCGGCTTCGGGTTGGGCCGTGCCCGGCGCCCGAAGCCCCGGCCGTGCTTGAGCAGGTCGGGGCTGCACCCGAGGTGCTCGGCCAGGGCTTCGCGGTCGTCCTCGGCCAGCACCTTGGGCGTGCCCCGGTGGACGAACTGGTGCAGATAGGCGGCGTTGCGTTCGATGGCGAGCGAGGCGGTGCGCAGGTTCGTGTCGCTGTCGGCCACCATCCCGAGTAGCCTCCGGCGCACCGGGTCCAGTTGATCGGTTTCCTTCGTTCGGCGTCCCATAAGTCGGAAATTACCTACTAGTCGCCGCAAACGCAACGGAACTCCGCCGCCGGAGCTTGCCCGTGCGGAGGTAACGGCTACGGAACCCCGCACCAACTCGCGCGGATCCCCCGGCGGTTCGACTCCCGTCGATTCCGACGCCCCCGGAGCCCTCGCCTCATCCGACCTCCAACTTCTTTTTCCGGGCTCTCCGAGGGGAGATGCGGGGGCGTTTTCCGCCCCGCTGGCAGCGGGCGCCGAAATGCCGATTCCGTAACTCGTTGAACGTGAACGAGGTGGGAAGTATCCGATTTCCTACTATCTTGCATGAATTGACAATATCCTATTTCATGGTCGCGCAATGGAGAACCTGACGAGGTGGTTCGAGCGGCGCATTTCGGCGTTCATTCGGGACGCGGCGATGTCGCCGTCCGAGTTCGGACAGCGCGCGGTCGGCGACCGGAGCTTCTGGGGCGACCTGAGGCGGGGCCGTTCGCCGCGGCTGGCGACGGTGGACCGGGCTCTGGCGTTCATGGCGGACTGGGAGCGCGCCAACGGACGGGACCGTTCTTCGGGGGATCCATCGGTCGAGCCGGGACGGGGTCGTCCCGGCGGCAACGGAAACCGGGAGACCAGGGAGAAGAAGACATGAGAACGTTGCTAACAACGATGCGGGGAGCCGCGTGGGCCGTGCTGCTCATGCTGACGCCCGGCGCGCTCCATGCGCAGGGCACGAGTCCTTGGGTGGACGCGGTGAACGAGCTACAGACGCAGTTCACGGGACCGATCGCTCGGGGGCTGTCGCTGATCGCGATCGTGGTGGGCGGGCTGATGTTCGCGTTCGGCGAGG
>VXTH01000254.1:0-10406 GCA_009837565.1 Chloroflexota bacterium
TACCCGCGCTTGCCGCGGGTATCTCGCCACAAGCGCCACGCTCCTCAAACTCAGCGAGATGCCCGCGACTCGGTAAGGAAACAAGGGAGATTGGGCAGGCGAATTGGCCGTTCGCCTCTACTGGTGAATGTCCTCGAGGAAGGAGCGGTCCAGCGCCGCCTCAAGGTCGATGTCGCCGTCCAGGGCCTCGTACTCCAGCAAGACATCGGTCAGCGCCCGGAACTGCTGCTGCGTAAACCAACCAACCCCGTTGGCCCGAGTCAGATCGCTCAGCGCATTCTCGATTTCGACGTCCAGAATGAACCGCTCATGTACCAGGTCCGGCGGCGGATCCTCGGGCAGGAACTTGGCGGTCGACTCGATCGCGGCCGCCGGATCGTCAACCGAGAACTCGAATGCACGCACGGTGGCGCGTAGGAATCGCGTCAGCTTCTCCCGATTCGTCTCGTCCTCCAGGAACTCCTCGCTGACCAGGTACACCACGCCAAGCGTGGGCACGCCGTAATCGGCGGCC
The DNA here is from genome assembly GCA_009837565.1 of Chloroflexota bacterium. Lineage (GTDB taxonomy): Bacteria > Chloroflexota > Dehalococcoidia > Bin125 > Bin125 > Bin125. The sequence continues at coordinate 515 of VXTH01000254.1, forward strand.
TCGAACACCGTGATCTCCTGGTTCAGATTCCGGCTCAGGGTGTCCGGCTCGTTGGACAGGAAGACCGGGTACACCTCAACTTGCTGTTCAACCAGCACGACCGGATTGAATCCGACATCAATCATGTTCATGTTTTCGGTGGTCAGCCCGTGCGCCGAGAGCATCGCGTGGAACTCGGCCTGGACAATCCCCTTGAAGCCCACATCGCGGCCGGCAAAATCGGCCGGCGACTCAATGCCCGACGAATCGAGCACGGCGTATCCGAAGTCTCCGCGCTGACCGAACAGCATCACCGCGACATATGGAGCACCGGTGTTGGCCCGAATCTGGAGCATCTCCGAAGCCGGAAGCGTCGTGATGTCGACCTCACCGGAGAGCACAAGACCCTTGTGCGCACCGGTAAAGCCGGCGTGCTGAATCTCGACCTCAAGGTTCTCGTCAGCAAAGAAACCCTGATCCTCGGCGACATACACCGCGACGAACGGCAGGTTCGCCTGCTCCTTGAATCCGGCCATGTAGGTCATCGTCAGGACGTCGCCGGAGTCGTCGCCGGAACAGGCGACGCTGATCGCCGCCGCCAGGCCGGCGATCAGCGCAAGCGAGAGCAACAATCTGGTGCGAATGGAAACAGACATCTGGGACATGGGCGCAGGGCTCCTCTGGCTGGTCGGACGCCGGGCGCTTCTTCTTGCCGGGCCGGCTAGCCGGAGCCGCTTCCGTGGGGTTGCCACGGCGATAGCGACCGACTCCAGATTATGAATCGTGCCGGTATCGGGCAAGTAGAAGCGGCGCCGCGGATTACTCCTCGCCGTGCACGCTTCGTGGTTCGCTGATCACCGAAGACTTGAACCACCAACCGTCGACGGCGTCGCGACGGAACTCCGCAATCAAACGGTGCTCGTTGCGGACCTTCAGGTCGGTGCCCAGGTCGACATCGTCGCCTTCGAGCTCCAGCACCAGGCCGTCGTTCGAGAACTTGATCACGACTGAGTCGGCGGCGCGGGCCTCCTGCTGTTGAGGCAACCGGTAGTCGGTGTTGTCGGAGTCGTCGGGAGATGAATCGGGCGTAGTCATAGCTGCTCCAGCAATTGAGCTTAAGAGGCGGTAACGGGCTGGTCGAGCCGCCAGGAAAAGAGGCGCTCGGCAACGACCACAGCCGTCGATAGCGTCACGCCAATCAGCGTCAGCATCAACACCGCCGCAAACACCTGCTCGAGCCGCAGGTTGTTCTGCTCGATCCAGATCACCGCTCCCAGGCCGCCCTGTCCCGACAGGAAGAACTCCGCCACCACCGCGCCAATCAAGGACAACGTGACGGAAATCTTCAGAGACGCGAACAGATACGGTACCGCCGCCGGTAGGCGCAGATGCCGGAAGATCTCCCAGGTCGACGCATCGACCGAGCGAAAATAGTCATGCATCCGTGGATCGACGTCGCGGAATCCCGCAATGGCGTTGATCAGCACCGGGAAGTAGGTGATCAGCGCGGCGATGGCGATCTTCGGGTTCCAGCCGTGGCCAAACCAGATGATGAACAACGGGATCAACGCCACCACCGGAGTGACCTTGACCATGATCGCAATCGGCAGCACGGCCCGCTCCAGCACCTGGGAATGAGCCACGCCGGCAGCCAGCAGCGTGGCCGCCGCCGTGCCGATGGCCAGCCCGCCCAGCGACACCCCCAACGTCTTCAGACCCTCGTTGAAGTAGCGGCCGAAGTCTGAGAAGAAGTTCTCAATCACCCCGGTCGGGCGTGGCATCACCCACACCGAGACCTCGGCAAGCCGTACCCAGACTTCAATTGCGACCGCCGCAATCAACAACGCAATCAGGGGCGGCACAATCCAGCCAAGCAGCGGCCGCACATCCGGCGCTGCCAGCGGGATCCGTCCCGTTGTCGGATTGAGTTGGTCCAGGTCGCGGATCGGCTCGGAGATCATGGCGGACTCAAGCAGCGTCCAGCGGCACGGCAGCCGTGGTCGGCGAGCGCAGCGCCGCCCGCACAATCGCGGTGTCGTTGATGAATCGGTCCGAGTGTTCGTGCTCAGGTTGGCGCGGTCGCGGCGTGGTGATTGGAATGTCGGCAATGATCCGGCCCGGTCGCGGCGACATCACCAGGACCCGATCGGCGATCGCCACCGCCTCCGCCACCGAATGCGTCACGAACACCGCGGAGCGAGGCGGATCGCGAGGATCGTGCGAGACGCTCCACAATCGTTGCAACTCGTATCGCATCAGCTCGCGCGTAATCTCGTCCAGCGCCGCGAACGGCTCGTCCAGCAACAACAGCGGCGGATCGATCGCCAGCGCCCGGGCCAGCGCGGCGCGTTGCTGCATCCCGCCCGACAACTCCGCCGGCCGATAGCGCTCGAACCCACTCAGCCCAACAATCTCGATCAGCTCTTCCACGTTGGTCGGCGAGTGCGTCTCCCGGGGGTTGAGCTGCAGCCCCAACCGGACATTGTCCTCCACACTGCGCCAGGCCAGCAGCGCCGGTTCCTGGAACACGAGCCCGAGCCGTTTGTGGTGCTGAGCCTCCTTCGGCGTCTGACCGAAGATCGTCACCGCCCCTCCGGACGGCGGAGTCAGCCCCGCGATCATGCGCAGCAGCGACGTCTTGCCACAGCCAGACGGACCGACCAGCGCCGTGAACTCTCCGGCCCGAATGGTCAGGCTCGTGGGATCCACAGCATCGAGCAGCGCGCCCTGCTTCGTCTCGTAGGTCAGGCGGACATCCTTCAGCCGTACAGCCGGCTCGGCATCCGGTTCGATCGGATGCTTGATCACCAGCGGCGTCGCGGTGGCTGAGGGGTTGGTCGAGCTGGTCACGGCGTTCGCAGGGATTGGCGTTAGCCTGTTTCTTGTGCGTCTCGCGCAAGCAACGGTTAGTTGCGTCTCGCGCGAGCAACCATCAGTTGTGTCTCGCGCAAGCAATCCTCAGTTTAGGCGTAGATCGGGAGCGGGTATGGCGACCATTGGCTTCATCGGCGGCACGGGACCTGAGGGACTGGGACTGGCGATGCGGCTGGCCATGGCCGGTGAACGCATCCTGATCGGCTCTCGCCGGATCGAGCGGGCAGAAGACGCCGCTCAGACCGTCCGCGACGCCGTCACTGAGGCAGGCGGAAGCCCCGACGCCGGCGGCGGTGTCAATCGAGATGTGGTCGAGCAATCCGACGTTGTCATCATCGTCGTCCCCTTCGACGGTCACGAGGCGACACTCAACGACCTGCGTGATTCGATCGGCGACAAGCTGGTCATCGACGCCGCCGTGCCGCTGCCCATGGAGAATCGCGTACCCGGTATCTCCGAAGTGCCGCAGGGCTCGGCCACCGAACAGGCGCAGGCATTGCTGCCGGATGCCCGTGTCGTCGGCGCCTTCCACAACCTCAGCGCGCGCAAGTTGCAGAAACTCTCCGATCCAATGGAGGGCGATGTCCTGATCACCGCCGACGACGCAGACGCCAAACAGCAAGTGGTCGACTTGGTCGGCAAGATGCCCGACTTGCGGCCCATAGACGCCGGACCGCTCTCGATGTCGAAATTCGTTGAGGACCTGACCGCGCTGATCATCGGCATGAACATGCGCTACAAGACCCAGGCCGCTGTCCGCATGGTCGGAATCGACGACTAGCTCCCTCTCCCCGAGGGAGAGGGTTGGAACGAGGGAGGACATCCGTGGCCGCTCCGTCCGAGTACCGCGTGTTCGCCGTCGGTGGCATTCCCGAAGTCGTCGAGGGTGACGATCTCGCAGAACTGATTCACTCCGCGTTGATCGCACAGGAAACGCCGCTCGAATCTGGCGACGTCCTGCTCGTGACTCAGAAGATTGTCTCCAAGGCCGAGGGCCGCGTCATCCAACTTGACGATGTCAGCGCCGGCGGATTCGCCCAGGACTGGGCCGACGACTGGGAAAAAGACGCGCGAGCAGTCGAACTGGTGCTGAGCGAGTCGAAGCGCATTGTGCGCATGACCCGGGGCCTGATCCTCTCCGAAACCCGTCACGGCTGGGTATGCGCCAACGCAGGCGTCGATCAATCCAACGTCGGCGGCGGCGACGCCGTTACGCTCCTGCCCGTCGACTCCTCCGCGTCGGCCCTCACAATTCGCCGGGGCCTGGTTGCCCGTGGCCAGGTCGATGTCCCGGTCATCGTCACCGACACCTTCGGCCGTCCCTGGCGCAACGGACTGACCAACGTCGCCATCGGCGTCAGCGGCATGAACCCGATTCGCTCATATGTCGGAGAAGTCGACGCCGAAGGCTACGACTTACGCGTGACCGAAATGGCAATCGTCGATGAATTGGCATCCGCCGCCGAACCGGTGATGAACAAGCTCGACAAGGTGCCGGTCGCTGTGGTTCGAGGCCTGAAGGTGCCCGTCGAAGAGTATGACCACACACCGCTCGTCCGCCCCGCCGAGATGGACCTGTTCCGCTAGGACCAACCAATGGCCGCCGCATTCAGCATTGACGCCGACTTCGAATGCTCATTGGATCAACTCTGGTCGTTCGTGTCTCACGTACCCAACCAGGATCACTGGGTCTTCGGCATGTCAGACTCTGAGGTCGTTGGCAACGGACCGGTCGGTCGCGGCACGCAGATTCGTGGCGTCTACACCTATGGAGGCAACGACGGCCCGGTCGAGATAACCATCACCGAGTATCGGGAGGGACGGGAGCTCGCGATTGAATCAGCCGACGGTCCCTTCCCCTTCACCGGCCGCCTGACTCTCGATCGAGCTGGAACCTCGACGACTGTGTCCAACTCGATGACTGCCGGGAGCGACCACATTGTCACCTCGATCATGTTCCTCGTGCTGCGCCCCCTGACAAAGTGGATGATGACCCGCCAACTACGCAAGGAACTGGGTCAGCTCAAGGCCATCCTCGAAGGCGACTAGCAGCGTCCCACTGAGCCCGGGCCTAACGTTCCCGCTCGTCCGTGAATGCGATCGAGAAGTCCTCGAACAGAACCCCCGCCTCCGAAGCCGCATCCACTGTGCGCTCATGCGCCTCCAGAAACGCCTCCCGTTCCCCGTCCTGAAGCGCCACGAACTGAGCGTTGTAGCCGCTATGCAACAGCGCAATGCCAGTCAGATAGCGATGGTGCCAGTCCTCTGCCTTTTCCGGTGGCTGTAGGTCGAACAGCGCGTCCCTGAAACGTTCGGTCGTCGGCAGACCGCGTCGCAGGTTCTCGCGATGGACCCGGCAATCGACTTGCTCATCGACGCAGCGCGTCGCCGTTTCAGGATCGATCACCGTCTGGATTTCAAGCGTCGCCCGAGCGACCAGATTGCAGAGTTGGTCGTAGTAGCTGCCCACCGGATACGTACAGTCGGCGTTGACCGCCGGCTCCGCAGGTGGCGGGTCACCCTCGAAGATGTCCAGCTCCCGCAGCAGGAACAACGCGGCCACAAACCCAATAATTCCGCCAATGATCGGAATCAGCAGCGAAGAGGACTGTCGGCGCCGTCCCGAGCGCCTCGGCTCCTGACTAGAGGACATCGTCAAGGAAGTCGCGCACCGCTTCGACGAAGGCCTCCGGCTGATCGCCGGCCACCGAGTGCCCGGCCTCGGGAATCGTGACCAGGCGCACCACAGGAACCTGGTCGGCGAACTCCTCCGCTTGCTCTCGCTTCAACACCGGGCTCTTCTCCCCGTGCAGTAACAGAGTCGGAACCGTCAGCGCCCTCGCCGTCTCCCAGATGCCCCCTCGCGCGTCGGCGACTCCGCGGAAATCGGCCTGGCGAAACCGTTCGTCGAACATCTTCGCCATCTTGCCCTCTGGCGTTTCACGCAGCGAGACCTCGAGACGCTTCCTGATCCCTTCCTTGGAGCGGAACGGATAGTACTGGTGCGTCATCTCGACCCACGCATCGAGTGAATCCAGCTCGTACGGTCCCGCGACAAACTGGCGGACCTGCTGAACCCCATCAACGCTCACGCCGGGTCCGACGTCGATCAGCACCAACGCCCGCAGCAGGTCAGGGTGCTGTGCGGCAAACGTCATCGCGTTCATGCCGCCCATCGAGTGCCCCAGCACCACCGGACGGTCCAGTTCCTGGATCTGGACGAACTGGCGGATGTCCTCGGCCATGTGGTCGCGCGAGTAGTCGGCGAGCTCGGACGCTCGGTCCGAGTGGCCGTGGCCCCGCTGATCGAGCGCATACCAGTGCAACCGGTCCGACAGCGCCGGCGCAACCTCGTCGAACGAGTGGCAGTTCAGCGCGAATCCGTGCAGGGCCACGGCGCCGACCTCGGCGTCGCCGCCGTGGTCGACGTAGTGAAGCTGAAGCCCATTGACCGTCGCAGTCTGTCCGCTTGACAAGGCAATGTCTCTCTTCCTGCGTCCACGCATTCACCTTCCCTATAGACTACGCGCGCCATGCAGGAACGCGGACCGACCCTGCGCTACGCCGTGAACGAGCGACCGCCGCTGTTCATCGCGGCCGGCTTGGGTTTGCAAAACGCCCTGTTTGTCATCTCCGGGGCAATCCTGCTGCCGATATTGCTGCGCGCCGCCGACTTGATCACCGCCGGCGAGGCTGCCTTCCTGATCTCGGCGTCTCTGCTCACGGCCGGTCTGTCGACCGCTGTGCAGGCACTACGCTTCGGCGCCGTGGGTTCCGGCTTCATGCTCTTCATGGGCACTTCGGGCACCTTCTTCGCCGCAACGTTCGATGCCATCGCGCTGGCGGGCATCGGCTTTGTCGCCGCCTTGGCACTGATTGCGGCGCCAACCGAGATTCTCATCGCACAGTTCTTCCGGTTCTTCCGCAATGTCTTAACCCCAACGGTCGGTGGCGTCGTGGTGATGTGTGTGGCGGTGACCGTCGTGCCCCTGACCATCAAACAATGGAATGGCGTCGGTACCGACCAGGCTGGGTCATTGGAGTACATGCTGATCGGTGGCGTGGCCGTCCTCGCCATGGTCGCGATGATCGTCCTGGCCCCGGCGCGCTATAGGCTCTGGTCGCCAATCGTTGGACTCGCCGCTGGCTGTATCGCGGCGGCGATCACGGGTCACTGGTCCTTCAACCATGCCAGCGACGCGGCAATCTTGGGCTTCCCGATTGGCGAGTGGGAAGCGCCGACCTTCCCCACCTCGGGCGCCGCGTTCGCCGTCCTCGGTGCGTTCGTCATCGCCACCCTCGCCGGTACGTTCGAGACCGTCGGCGACGCCATCGCAATCCAGAAGGTGTCGCTGCGGAACTTCCGACGCATCGACTACGATTCCGTGCGCGGCGCGCTCAATGCCGACGGTGTGGGCAACGCGCTCGCCGGGATCTTCTGCACGACGCCCAACACGACCTACTCCTCACCCATTGGCATGGTGCCAGTGGTCGGTGTCGCCTCCCGCTGGGTCGGGCTCTGGGGAGCCGGCCTGATGATCGTGATGGCCTTCTTCCCCATCTTGGGCGGCTTCGTGCTCGATCTGCCTGGCCCTGCGGTCGGCGGTGTGTCCTTCGTCGCGCTGTTGCTGCTGTTCATCGTCGGCATGCAGACCGTCGTCGATGCCGGCATCAACACGAGAACGGCGCTGATCGTCTCACTCGGCTTCTGGGGCGGCTTCACGGGTGAGTTTGCGGACGAACTGGGGCTGCCATTCGTGGAACACATCCCCGAAGCGTTGGCGCCAATCACAGGCAACGCGATCGCGCTTGGTTCCGTCATCGCCGTGCTGATCTCAACCATCTTTGTCCTGATGCCAAAGCGACGGTACCGCTGGCAAGGAGCCGCATCCACGGATTCCCTCGACCAGGTAATCGCATTCGGCAAAGACGTGTCCAGCGGGTTTAGGCTGGAAACCGGTCCCGCGAATCGCCTTGGTCTGTGCCTCGAAGAACTGTTCACGCACGTGGTCGAGAACGGCGATCCCGACCGCACGGTTCGCATTGAGGCCACGGCCAACGAGGACGAGGTCGAAGTGGTCGTCACCGACCAATCCGACGTGCGGGACGTAGAAATGCCCAATGTTCCCCCCGATCTGTTGGCGGCCGACTCCGACGAACTGCAGGACCTTGGCCTGGTCCTGTTGACCCGCCTTGCTACGAGCGTGAGCCACACATCGATTGCTGGCTGGCAATATGTCTCATTCGTCATCGCGCGACAGTACGGAGAGATCCGGGTCGTCCAGCAACAGTGACGCCTGGCTGTCACTCTCCGACGACGAGCTGTTGGCCCAATGCCGGCTCGAGCGCTTCCGTGCGTCAGGACCGGGGGGCCAACACCGGAACAAGACCGACTCCGCCGTCCGACTCACTCACAGGCCGACCGGCGTCGTCGGCTTCGCTTCGGAGCGTCGCTCGCAACACCAGAACCGCGCCGCGGCGTTAGCACGGCTGCGCCGCGGCATCGCCCTGGAGGTACGCGCCGAACCGCAACTCGACATGTACCATCCACCGACCTCCTTGCAGCGAATCCTTCCCCGAACGGTCCAGACCGAGATATCGCGCAAGGAGCGTGTCGGCCCGAAGCACCGAGAGTTCTGGACGGGCGTCGGACCATTGCTCGACCTGTTCGATGCAGTAGCCGCGTCCACTGCCGACTGCGCCTCATTGCTCGGCTGCTCGTCGAATCAACTGACCAAGCTGTTCGGGTCGGAGTCGCATCTCTGGGCGGCGGCCAACGCGATCCGTCAGCGCCACGGACTCAGTCCGCTTCGGCAATGACGGCGTCGACCTCGATCTCGACCAACATCTCGGGATCGATCAATCCACTCACCTCGACCATCGTGGCCGCCGGTGGATGATCGCCGAATGCGGCCCTCAGGTGTTCTCCCGTCGCCTCGTACTGACCGATATCTGTGATGTAAATCCGCACACGCACGACAGCCGCCAGCGACCCGCCCAGATCAGCCAGCGCATCTCCGATGATCGTCAGACATCGAGCCGTCTGCGCTCCCACGCCGCCGGGCGTCACCCGACCGTCCTGCTCGACCGCCGCCGTCCCGCTCACGTGAATCTGATTCCCCACTCGCACCGCCCGGCAGTAGCCGAATCGCTCTTCAAATGGCCCGCCCGATGAGGTTCGTTCTCGCGTGATCATGGCAATCAGCCCCCATCCTCCAGCAGCACCTGAGCAGCGGCCCGACCGCTGCGAACCGCCGATTCCATCGTCGCGGGCCAGCCGGTCGCTGTCCACGCGCCCGCCAGCACGAGGTTGCCAATCGGCGTCTTCGGCCTCACTCGATGAGCGTTCATCCCGGGCTTGGGCCTGAACGTGGCCTCCGATTCCTTGACTACCCGCGTCGCCAACAGCGTGGCGCCGGCAGTTCGTCGCAGCGCTCGTCGCACGGCGCGTTCGACGCGAGCCACGATCTCAGCCTGCGGAAGCCCAACCAGATCGTGCGCCCCGCTGAGCGACACTGAAATCCAGTGCGGCGGCGTCGGCCATCCATGAATCTGCGACCGCTGGAAGATGAACTGAGCATCCGAATCCAGCACGCCGACAAAGTCACGCCCCATCACCTGACGATCCCACTGCATATGCACATTGACAATCGGGCTGACCTCATGCTGGCTCAGCCGCCAGAACGGTTCGCGCCGCCGCCAGTGGGCCGGCAGCAGGTCGAAGGCTTGCTTCGGCGGCAACGCTAGAACGACTGCGCTGATGTCTGTCTGTTCGCCTCGGCTTGAGCGAATGCCCGTGACCTCAAAGTCGTTGGTCAACATCCCATTGACGCTGGCGTTCAACTCCAGCTGCGCCCCGCGTCGCTGAAGCTGCTCCACGGCGGCCTCAGCAACTCGTCCCAGGCCTCCGGTGAACAGACCGATGTCCGCCGCCCTCGCCTCACGGCTGAACCCTTCCTGAAAGACCTGGATTCCTTGCGTCGCCGAGACGTCCGAGCAGCGATCGTTGCAGGTTGGCAGGATGATCAGATCCCAGAAC
>VXTH01000032.1:0-7377 GCA_009837565.1 Chloroflexota bacterium
GCCGTTGAACCGCCCGGAGGCAGCGCGGCCATTGTCATGTGCATGCGGGGGATCCGGTCGGGATGCCGCAGCGCAAGCTGCCCGCCGATCGCCGCGCCCCAGTCGCCGCCGTGATAGAGGAAATCGTCATAGCCCAATCGCGACATCAACTCGACCCAGATGTCGGCGATTGCGGGAGGTCCCAAACCAGCCCTCTTCGGAATGTCCGACCAGCCGTAGCCGGGCAACGACGGCGCGATCACATGGAACGCTGGAGCGTTCGGATCCGCCGGTTCGGCCAACTCCTCGATGATCTTGTGGAAGTCATAGACAGACGACGGCCAGCCGTGCTGGATCATCAGCGGTCGCGCGTCCGCTCGCGGACTCCGTCGATGGATGAAGTGAATGCCCAGCGACTCGCCGTTCCAGGCGGTTAGCGATGTCTTGAACTGCGGGAACTCGTTGAGCTGTGATTCGATGGCGCGCCATTCGAAGTCGTCGGCCCAGTACGAAACAAGATCCCTGGTGAACTCAAGATCGATGCCGTAGAGCCAGTCGGAGCCGGGGACTTCCGAGAGCCAGCGGGTGTGGCGCAGGCGGCTGCGCAGCTGGGTAATCTCGGCTTCGGGAACGTGGATGTGAAAGGGTTGCATATGCGCCGCCTGGCCCTCACCCTAACCCTCTCCCAGAGGGAGAGGGGATCAAGCCAGAGACGTTCCCCACCTGCTCCCTCTCCTTCTGGGAGGGAGGCTGCCCCCGCGAAGGCGGGGGGCTGGGGTGAGGGTTCCCGTACTACCGCAGCGGACGGAAGAAGTCGCGGATGTCCTGGACGAGAAGGTCTGGCTCCTCGAGAGCAGCGAAATGGCCGCCCTTGTCGTGCTCCGACCACTGGGTGATGTTGTAGCCCGGCTCGCACCAGCTGCGTGGGGCTGTGATGATTTCCTTGGGGAAGATCGAGAAGCCGGTCGGCGTCTCGAGTCGGCCCGGCAGGAAGTTCTCGGCCTGGTTCTGGCGCATCTCGTAGTAGTAGCGAGTCGACGAGTTGATCGTCTGCCCGAACCAGTAGATCGAGATGTTGGTCAGGATCTCATCCTTGGTGAAGCGCGTCTCGATGTCGCCGTCGCAGTCCGACCATGAGCGCCACTTCTCGGTGATCCATGCGGCTAGTCCGGCCGGCGAGTCGGTCAGGCCGTAGGCAAGCGTCTGCGGCTTGGTGCCCTGGATCGCCTGGTAGCCCGTCTCCTGGGCCTGCCAGTGCGCCATCTGCGCCGCGACCTCTCGTTCCCGGTCGGTCCACTCCTCCTGCGGCTTGTCTTCCGGCGGACGACCGATCGGCATGTTGATCTGCGCGCCGATGCAGTGGTCGGGATCCTGATAGGCAACCTGCGCCGTGACGATCGCGCCCCAGTCGCCGCCCTGCGCGCCGTACTGCTCGTAGCCCAGCTGGGCCATGAGCGCGTTCCAGAGCAGCGCCGTGCGCTTCTGGCCGAAGCCGCCCGAGGTTGGGATCTGGGAAAAGCCATAGCCGGGAATCGACGGCGCGACCACGGTGAAGGCGTCGGCCGGGTCGCCGCCGTGGGCGGCCGGATCGGTCAGGGGACCCAGGATCTTGACCACCTCGTAGAACGTGCCCGGCCAGCCATGCGTGAAGACCAGTGGCAGCGGGTTCGGTCCGTTGCCTTCCTGATGGACGTAGTGAACCGTGTAGTCCTCGACGCCGTCGGCCGAGACCTGCGTTGTGAACTGCGGAATCCGGTTCAGGTACGTCTCCTGTACCCGCCAGTCATAGTCCGTGCGCCAGTACTCGCAGAGCTCCTGCATGTAGGCCAGGTTCGAGCCGTACTGCCAGCCGGAGTCCGAGACTTCCGAGGGCCAACGAGTCTGCGCCAGCCGGCGCTTGAGGTCGCGGATGTCGGTGTCGGACACGTCGATCTTGAATGGCTCTGGCATGGTTAGGATCCTCTCGCTGCAGGCGAGTCACTCGTTGAAATCATCCGCGCGCAGTATCGCACGAGGGCTAGCGCAACGGACGGAAGAACTCGCGGATGTCGCCGACCAGCAAATCGGGCTCTTCCATGGCGGCGAAGTGACCGCCGCGATCGTGGACGGACCACTGGGTGACGTTGTACTCGGCCTCGACCCAGTGCCGCGGCGGGCCGAAGATTTCCTTTGGGAAGACCGAGAATCCGGCCGGCGTCTCCAGCCGACCCGGCGGGGAGTTCGCCTGATCGTGCTGCCGGCGCTCGTAGTAGTAGCGCGTGGCCGAGTTCATCGTCCTGGTGAACCAGTAGATCGAGATGTTGGTCAGCAGCTCGTCCTTGCTGAATCGCGTCTCAATGTCGCCGTCACAGTCCGACCAGGAGCGCCACTTCTCGACAATCCAGGCGGCCAGCCCGGCCGGCGAGTCGGTCAATCCGTAAGACAACGTCTGCGGTCGGGTGCCCTGGATCCACTGGTAGGCGGCTTCCTGCGATAGCCAATCCCTCATCCGAGCGATGTACGCGCGCTCCTCGTCGCTCCATGCCTCCTCGGGATGGTCCGCCGGCACCGGACTGTTGGGCATGTTGATCTGCGCGCCGATGCAGTGTTCGGGGTCTTCGTACGCGGTCAACGCCGAGACCCGCGCGCCGATGTCGCCGCCCTGCGCGCCGTAGCGTTCAAAGCCCAGTTCCGACATCAGCGCCACCCACATCCGAGCAGCCCGCATGTGTCCGAATCCGCCGCTGCTCGGTATCTGCGAGAAACCGTAACCGGGCAACGAGGGAGCGACGACCGTGAAGGCGTCGGCCGGATCGCCGCCGTGGGCGGCGGGATCGGTCAGGAGACCCAGGATCTTCGAGACCTCGAAGAACGATCCCGGCCAGCCGTGCGTGAAGACCAGCGGCAGCGGTTTGGGGCCGACGCCCTCTTGCAGGACAAAATGGACGGTGTAATCCTCGATCCCGTCGGCCGACACCCGAGTCGTGAACTGCGGCATCCGGTTCAACCGAGCCTGCTGGGCCGGCCAATCGAAGTCTGTGCGCCAGTACTCGCAGAGTTCCTGGATGTAACCGAGGTTCGAGCCATACTGCCAGCCGGAGCCCTCGACCTCCGACGGCCAGCGCGTCTGTCCAACCCGCCGCTTGAGGTCGCGAATCTCGGAGTCTGCGATGTCGATGGTGAATGGTCGGGGCATAGCTGACTAGGACTCGAACAATTGGCTTACGGCGCAGCGGAATCCCGGCAACACGTCCATACCGTCGAGTTTGTCAGCTTCCTGGTACCGGATGACGCCCTGCTCAGTGTGATGCGCTTCGACGGCTCGCTCATCGGGATAGACCAGCCAGACCAGTCGAACGCCATGGCGCAACCACATCTCAGCCTTGTCGTTGAGCTGTTCGCGGCTATCGCGCGGCGATTTCACTTCGACTACCAGTTCAGGGATGACTTCGGCATAACCAGGATTTCGCTGATCAAGCGGCAATCGGCGCGCCGAAAAAAAGGCGACATCTGGCGCGCGGACTGTGTCCGGGTCGCGCTCAATCTTGATCCCTGGGTCGCCGACAGCGACTCGACCGAGCCGGCGAGGTTTCGCAAACCCGCGCAGCTCTGCGCCGAAGGCAGTGGCAATCTCTCCGTGTTCGAGTCCCGGTGGCATGGCTTCGCAGAGTACCCCGCGGATCAGCTCGCCACGAAAGCCCCGGCTCGAGAGTTCCAGAAGCTCGTCAGCGGTCACGAGTTCAGCGGGGGACTGGGTCGCCATAGTCAATCTGCTCCAGTCGCCGCGTCATTCGCGACCACAAAATCAGAGTATCGCCTAACTCTCGACGACGTCTCCGGCGACCGGGTCGATGCGGACGCCCTTGTCAGCGACCCAGGCCAGGGCTCTATCGATCTCGTCGTGGTCGCCATCCAGTTCCAGTACGACCCAGCCGAAGTCATGCTCGACGTCGGCCATGCGGATGTTGGTGACCACGTCGAACTCGTGCCCAACGAGATAGATCACCGGCTCCTTGACGGCGTCGCCCTCGAAGGTGAAGCGGACTCGTCGGGTTGCCATGTCTAGCCTCCCACGCCGACGGCTTGCGGCGCCTCGGCAAAGGCGTCTTCGAACGATTGCAGCGTACCTTCGACCGGGATTGGCTGCGTCACGTGCTCGACCACGGCGTCAGCCGTCTTCAGCCCGCCGCCGGTGATGAAGGCCACGGTAGTCTCGTCCGGATCGACCTGGCCGGTCTCAATCGCCTGTCGCAGCCCGGCGATCGTCACTCCGCCTGCGGTCTCGGCGAAGACGCCCTCGCACTCGGCCAGCATCCGAATCCCCTCGACGACTTCCGGATCAGTCACCGCCGTCGAACCGCCATCCGTGCGCTTCATCGTCTTGAGCGCGTAGTAGCCGTCGGCGGGATTGCCGATCGCCAGCGACTTGGCGATCGTGCTCGGTTTGACCGGCCGAATGTTGGTCGTCTCGTTGCGCCAGGCGGTCGTGATCGGCGAGCAGCCCTCGGCCTGAGCCCCGATCATCCGAACCGGCGTTTCCTCAATCAGTCCGTATTGCTGGAACTCCTGGAAGCCCTTGTGGATTTTGGTGAAGAGCGAACCCGACGCCATCGGCGCGACCACCTGGCGCGGTGCGCGCCAGCCGAGCTGCTCCGCCACCTCGTAGGCCAGGGTGCGAGAGCCCTCGGCGTAGTACGGACGCACATTGATGTTGACGAACGCCCAGTGCCGATTGTCGGCCAACTCCGAGCACAGCCGGTTGACGTCGTCGTAGGAGCCGTTCACCGACACGATCGTCGGGTTGTAGACGGCCGAGCCGAGCACTTTGCCCGCCTCGAGGTCGTGGGGTATGAACACGATTGCTTCCATGCCGGCACGTGCGGCGTGCGCCGAAACCGAGTTCGCCAGATTGCCGGTCGAGGCGCAGGCCAACGTCTTGAACCCCATCTGCTTTGCACGCGAAGCGGCGACCGCCACGACGCGATCCTTGAACGACCAGGACGGATTACAGGTGTCGTTCTTGATCCACAGCTCCCGCATACCAAGCCGGTCGGCGAGTCGATCCGCCTTGAGCAGCGGCGTCCAGCCGACGTTCAGGTCGACAATGAAATCCTCGTCCACAGGCAGCAAGTCAATGTAGCGCCAGATCGAGCGCGGCCCTGACTCGATTCGTTCCCGTGAGATCTTCGATTGAATCCCGTCGTGGTCATAGTTGACTTCCAGGGGCCCGAAACAGAAGTCACAGACGTGCAAGGCCTCCAGCGGGAACTCGCGGGCACACTCGCGACAGCCGAGGCAGGTGGCATAGGTCATGGTCGGATCGGTCTTTCGCTAACGGGGGACAGGCGGCGGAGCGGGAACGTGTCGGTCCTTCCCCGCCGCGCCTGTTCCAGGAGGCGCTAGCGCGGCAGGACCGCGGGCATCGCCATGCGGCCCAGCTTCATCACGTCAACGGTCACACGCGTCATCATCACCAGAATCGTACAACAGCCAGACCGCTCAGTCCCAGACCCGCGACATATCGATAACAAGCCCGCTACAAACATCCTCGCCGGAGAGTTCGGTCGGATCGTCCAGCTCGTCGACCTCGCCGTTTGCCCGATAGATCCAGACCTGCCGCTCAAACGGATCGATCAGCCACCCGAGCCGCACACCGCCCTCGATCCACTCGACCATCTTCTCCTGCTGCTGCCGGATCGATTGACCCGGGGACCGCACTTCAACAACGAAGTCCCCGACGATATCGAACTTCTGTCTCCAAGGCCTTGGCGCCGTCGGCATCTGTGTCGGTGAAACCCACGAACAATCAGGTCGCTTGCGGAAGCCGCTTGGCAGGTCATAAGCGGCAGCACTTTCGAGGACCATGCCGCCCCCGCCCGCGCGAATCCATAGCTGAATCTGAAACATCAGCTGTGCTGCAATGAACGAACCTTCGTTGGACACCACTGCGATCCGCAACTCCCTACTCGGCGTCAATTCAATCCGGACATGACGATTCTCATTGCGCACCCACTCCCACCAGTCCTCAGTGACCTCGAAGTCCTGAGGCAAGGGGATGAGTAACTGTCCGACGACTTCGTCAGGGATCGTCGGCGACCAGCCGTAGACGGCCGTAGCTTCACTCACCTCGGTCATGACGACTCCACCCGAACTCAGCCGTAGCGCTCCTCGAGCCACGGATCGCCGTGCATGTGGTAACCGTACATTTCCCAGAATCCCGGCGCGTCGCGGTTCATGAACTCCAGACCGCCCACCCACTTCGCCGACTTCCAGAAGTAGAGCGAGGGAATCACCGCCCGCACCGGTCCGCCGTGCATCGCGTCGAGCGGGCGGCCGTCATGCGCAATTGCCAGCATGGCGTGATCGTCCGCGCGGATATCGGCCATCGGAACGTTTGACGTGTATCCGCCGTAGCAGTGGAACATGATGTGCGTGGCGGAATCCTTGACGCCCAGCGCCGTGAACAGGTCTGCCAGCAGCACGCCGTCCCAGGTGTTGTCATATCGCGACCAGTGGGTCACGCAATGGATGTCGTTCTTCTTCTCCGAGACGCCGATTTGAGCGAACTGTTCGTACGACAGAATCCGTTCCTGCTCCACCTCGCCCCAGACCTGCAGATTCCAGTCCTTCAGCTCCACCATCGGCGTGCCGCCGTAGGTCAGTACGGGCCACTCGCGGATCAGGCGCTGTCCCGGCGGCAACCGATCGTGACCGGTCTCCTTGCGTCGACGCTGCAACTCCGAAAACGGCACTCCAGCCTGAGTCCCGGTCACTATCTCGCTCACAAGCCTGCTCCCCCAAAGACGCCGCCACGCGGCGCACGACTCACCCAGATTATCCGAATCCCCGGGCCGCGAGTGTAATCTCGACGTATGGCGGAACCGACGCCCACTTCAACAGGCCCCTCACTGCCCCAGTCGCAGGGGGAGCATGCCCAGGCTGAGCCAATCCCTCCGCTCCCCCCTTCGGGAGGGCAGCTCCCGGCGGCCAGCCCCGCAGTTGATGCCGGGGCTGAGGGGGAGGCTCCGCCGCCGTTGCGAACCCGACGTTCCCACCGTCGCTTCATCTTGCTTGCCGTGCTCGTTATCGTCTTCGACCAGATCACGAAGGTCATCCTCCGCGAGACCCTGGAACTCGGCGACCGCGAGTGGCTGGCCGAGTTCTTCGCCTTCTCTCACGTCGCCAACGATGGCGGCGCGTTCGGCGTGTTCGGCGGCCAGAACACCGTCCTGGCCGTTTCAGCCGTCGTGGCGATTGGCGTGGTCGCGATCTACTACTTCTTCCCGCCGATGAACCATTGGCTGGTTCGCAGCGGGCTCGCGCTCATCCTCGGTGGGGCAATCGGCAACCTGCTTGACCGGATCTATCAGGGGCACGTCACCGACTTCATCGACTTCATTCACTTCCCCGCGTTCAATG
>VXTH01000032.1:7387-10405 GCA_009837565.1 Chloroflexota bacterium
TCAATGTGGGCGTCGCGGCCATCGTCATCGCGCTCCTGTTCGGCGACCTGCGCAAACGCAATCCCCGATCGCCCAGATCGCCATGACAGAACATGCAACGCCCGCGCTGGAACTGATGGCCGACCAGGACGGTGAACGGCTCGACCAGTTTCTCGCTCGGCGACTCGACGGCGCCTCCCGCACACAGGCCAGACAGCTCATCGACGATGGTCTCGTACGCATCGACGGCTCGCTCGAGCGGCCTGCCTACAAGTTGCGCTTCGGCGAGTTGATCGCCGTCTATCCTCGAGCATCGAGCCCGGTCGAAGCGCCGATTGAGGTTGAGCTGTCGGTGGTCTATGAGGACGACCATCTCGCGGTCATCGACAAACCGGCCAACCTGACCGTGCATCCCGCCCCGGGAGAGACACAGCCGACTCTGATCGGGGCCATCCTGCATCGCTGGCCGGAAGTTTCGACGATCAGCGAGGACGATACCGAAGCCGACCCGCTCCGACCCGGCCTGGTTCACCGACTCGATCGCGATACCACCGGCCTGCTGATGATCGCCAAAGACGCTCAAACGCTCGCGTCCCTCAGGGATCAACTGCGCGCACGAACCATGGACAAGCGCTACCTCGCCGTGGTCGTCGGCGCGCCGGACCCGCCCACCGGACTGATCGACGCTCCCATCGGCCGCGATCCCGCCGATCCCCGGCGCATGGCGATCCTCGACCGTGCCCGCCCCTCGCAGACCGGCTACGAGACCGTCGAGCAGTTCTCCGACGCCGCCTTGCTCGAATGCCGGTTAATCACCGGCCGCACCCACCAGATCCGCGTCCACCTCTCGGCTGTGGGACATCCGATCGCCGGCGACACGATGTATGGGATGCCCACGCCGCTGATCAATCGACAGGCCCTGCACGCGACCAGACTCACGATCCGCCATCCCGTGAGCGATGAACCGCTCACGCTCGAATCCGGACCGCCCGCCGATATTCGCAATCTGCTCAGCGACTTGCGCGAAGGCGAGCTCCTGCTCGGTGACCAGCCCATGCCCAGAACGCAGCGAGCCTCTGCAGATGCGGCCCATCGACGCTCCCGCTCCGGAAGTCGCGGTCGACGCCGCCGCACCCAGCGCATTCGCTAGCGTCAGTTCGGCAACATTGGCGCCTGCTTGTCAGACGCTGCAGTCGAGTACAGTCAGAACATATGCGCACTGCAACGCCGAATGCCGCCACGATGCCCCGGCCGACAACCCCGTCCAGGCCGCTCACGAACCGCGCACTGTCGTCCGGATGCCGTCCGACCCCGAACACAATCGTCCAGGACCGATCAAATCCGTCCAAATCCGAACATCCAACGCGACAAACCGGCGCCAAAACCATGCAAAACAGTGCAAGAACCATGCCAAAATTGTCCAAAACTACCCACCCACGACGGACGATCTCCAGCAATTCACTGGATTTCCGCCCGAATCTGTCCACAACAGAAAAATTTCTCGTATCACCATCCACGTTGGAGACCCAACCATGACAGTCCGCGTTCGCTACGGACCCTCACCGACCGGTGAACCGCACGTCGGCAATATCCGCACGGCCCTGTTCGACTGGCTGCTTGCCCGGCGTTTCGGCGGTCGGTTCATCGTCCGCATCGAGGACACCGATCAATCCCGCGCCGTCGAGGGCGCCGAACAACTAATCCTCGACGCGCTCACCTGGCTTGGACTCGATTGGGACGAGGGACCCGACGTTGGCGGGCCCTACGCTCCCTATCGCCAGTCCGAGCGGCTGCCGATGTACATCGAAGCCGCCCGGCGATTGATCGACGAGGGCAAGGCCTATCGCTGCGTCTGCAGCCCGGAACGCCTCGACGCCCTGCGCAAAGCCCAGCAGAAGGCCAAGCAGCCGCCCGGCTACGACCGTCTCTGCCGCGACCTGAACTGCTCCGCCGACGAACCACATGTCGTCCGGCTCGCCATGCCCCTGAGCGGCGACACGATCGTCAACGACTATCTCCGCGGCGACGTCTCATTCCAGAACGCCCTCCTCGACGACCACGTCCTGCTCAAGCGCGACGGCTTCCCCACATACCACCTGGCCTCGGTGGTTGACGATCACTACATGGAGATCACTCACGTCATCCGCGGCGAAGAATGGCTTTCCTCCGCCCCCAGACACGTCCAGACGTACCTGGCGCTCGGCTGGGACCAACCGGCCTGGGTCCACATCCCCATCATCCGCGGACCCGACGGCGGCAAGCTCTCCAAGCGCCACGGCGCGACATCAATCCGGCAATACGCCGAGGAGGGATTTCTGCCGGAGGCCTTGCTCAACTTCCTCGCCCTGCTCGGCTGGTCAAAGGACGAGACCACCACGATCATGTCCTGCGAAGAGATCACCGAGGCCTTTGACCTCGACGGTCTCGGCCTGTCCTCGGCCATGTTCGACATCGAGCGCCTCAGCGAGATGAACGCCCGCTACATCCGCGACCTCGATCCCGCCGATTTCCTGCGCCGCGGGCGACCGCACCTGGAGGATCGAGTCGGCAGACCCATCCCTGACGACGAACTCGATCGCCTGCTGACCATTGCGCCGGCGATTCAGGAGCGGGTCAAGCTGATGCCCGAGTTCGCCGACTACACCGACTTCTTCTTCACCGCCGGCCCGCTCGGTTACGCCAACGCCGATCTCATGGGCCGTGCCTACAAGAACAAGCCCTGGGCCGCGCTTGAATCAGTAGAGGCATCACTCAAGACCCTGCGCGACGTCGATGAGTCCAAATGGACGACGCCTGTTCTTGAGTCGACGCTCCGCGAGCTCGCAACCGACCGCGGCGAGAAACCCGGCGCCGTCTTCACACCGATTCGCGTCGCCGCCACCGGCAAGCGCATCGCGCCGCCGCTCTTTGAAACACTGGAAACACTCGGCCAGGAGTTGACGGTCGAACGCCTCAATGCCGCAGCCGAACGCCTCGCCCGACCAGACGACTAGAGTGATACGCTGAGGCTCCGTTGGGGATTGGTCTAGTGGTAGGACG
>VXTH01000169.1:0-10279 GCA_009837565.1 Chloroflexota bacterium
CCGCGCCCGATCCCGACCAGACCGGCGGGATGATCTTCGCCTTCGCGATCGCCAGCGCACTGGTCGCCCGCGAACGCACCGGCGAGGGTCAACTCGTGCAGACCTCTCTTTATGGCAGTCAGATCTGGGGTCGCGCCCCGGCGATCAACGCGATCGCCAACGGCAACATCGTGCCTTCGGCGCGCAACATGCCGATCTCGAACATGTTCACGCTCCAAGCCCAGGGCTCCGACGACGACTGGCTCTTCGTCGGCTACATCACCGATCGCTGGGTCCCGATGTGCCGAGCGCTCGAGCGAGAAGACCTGGTCACTGACGAGCGGTTCAGCACCCTCGGCGATCGCAACGCCAACCTGGAAGCACTGCGAGGTGAGGTCGCCACGACCATCGCCACCCGTCCCGCCGCCGAGTGGCCGGCCCGCTTCGACGCGGAAGAGGTACCCAGCACGTTGATCCAGGACTATCCGATGATCGCCGAGGACGATCAGGCGGCCGCCAACGAGTACATCGTCCAGTACGAAGATGAGCGCTTCGGCACGCTAACTGCGGTTGGATCACCAATCCGCGCCAACGGTGTGCAGGGTCAAGTGAAATGCCTGGGCCCGGAACTGGGTCAGGACACCGAATCGCTGCTTGAAGAAATTGGCTGTGCTCCCGAGGAGATTGGCAGGCTCAGGGAAGCCGGGGTCGTCGGCTAGGGCTGCCTAACACGGGGTGGCAGCAGGGATCTCGTCGATGATCTCGTTGGCGAGTTGTAGTTCTCGTACGTAGCAGATGACCTGGTTGATCTCCTCGATCGACAGATCGGGGATCGCGGGCATGTTGCCGAAATCCCAGTGATGCGCCCGGACGCCCCGCGCGACGGCGATCACGAAACTAGCGTTGCCGTGATGCCCCGGTTCATAGATCTGATGGACCAGCGGCGGGCCCTGGTTGGTCCCTATCGCGTTCTCGCCGTGGCACTGTGTGCAGTTGGCCGCGAACAGCTTCTTGCCTGCGAGTCCGGTTTCTGAATGCTCGCCCGCCAGCACCGCAGTTGGGGCTGACTCGTGCGCATCGTGGGACTGCGACGCGGCGTAGTCTTCTTCGTCTCCACCGCCGCAGGCCGCGATCAACAGGGTGGTCACGATCGCGAGGACTGATAGGGCTCCAAGGCCGACTGTCCGGCGAACGAAGTGGGCCATTCTCGATTTCACGGCTTATGAGCCATGGTACCGAGCGTCTGGCCTGGGATGCCCGGTGGACATCAGCCAGCAGCCAGGCGATCCTCCACCTGAGCCAGCAATCGCGCGGCATTCCCGCCGAGCCAGCCTTCCTTGACGTGATCCTTGAGCGGGAGTTCCTGCAGCTCCGACACGGCGCGCTGATACGGGATCATGTTGTCGGTGGCGAAGAGGACGCGGTCGCTGAGCAGCGACGTGTTGCCGTAGTGCAGCAGAGTCTCCCAGCCGGTGCCTGGCGTGCCGATGTACTTGGGCGCGACCGCACCGATCTCGATGTAGACGTTGGCATGCTTCCAGGCCACTGCGACCAGTTCGTTGACCCAGGGCCAACCACCATGATTGGCGACAATCGTCAGGTCGGGGAAATCGCAGGCGATCTCGTCGAGCACCAACGGACGGCCGTAGGAGATCGAGCGGTCGTTTGAGAAGTTGATCGACGAGTGAATCGTGACCGGAACGCCGAGCTCCTGGCACTTGGAGTAGAGCGGATAGAAGCGCTTGTCGTTGGCCATCACCCGGTACGAGAACGGCTGCAGGTTGACGCCCGTTGCGCCGCGTTCGCGAACTTCCTCTTCCACAACCGCCGCCATGTTGTCGCCGGCGGCCGGATTGACGGTGACGTAGCCGGTCAGTACGTCCGGATGCCCGGCCACGATTCGATGGACGGCATCGTTCATGGCGCGATAGTCGCCGGCCGCCCACTCGGCCTGGAGCACGGCGCGGTCGATGCCTGCCTCCGCAATCGCAGCGACCATCGCCTGGGCGTCGGCGCCGCCGCCGCGCTCGCGGGTGTAGATGCGGTTGTAGTTGGCCAGGTAGTCGCGGTCGCTGAAGCGCTCATCACCGTCGCCCGATGGATCGGCGTACTCACGCGGCGGCAGGGTGACTCGGAAGTCGATGATTTCTGGCATTCGGTTTCCAACTCCCTCAGGGAATGACCCCGGCCTGTTTCATTCCGGCGATCTCTTCCCAGTTGTATCCCAGCTCTTCCAGGACGACCTCGGTGTGTTCACCGAGTTCCGGGGCGCTGCTGCGCGTTTCGGTTGGGGCCTGCTCGAGCTGGAAGGGCAGGCCGAAGATCTTGAAGTCTCCCGCGGTCCGATGCTGCATCGTCCGCACGTAGCCGTTGGCGGCCGCCTGGGGATCATTGGCAATCTCGACGGAGTCCGCCGCCGGCGCCCAGGGGAAATCCCTGGCGTCGAAGATTGCGGCCCAGTGATCACGGGGTTCCTCTCCGATGCGCCGCTCGATCACCTCAACCGCTTCGCGAATGTGCTTGCGGCGCACCGAGGCCTCAGCAAAGCGCGGATCCTCGGTCAGGATTGGCAAACCGATGGCCTCGGCGAATGGGCCCCAGAAACGTTCCTCCTGGATCATCGCAAGCTGCATCCACTTGCCATCGGACGAGCGGTAGGAGTTGTAGAGGGGATTGAAGGCGCTGTAGCGGTCGCTGCGTGGGAAGTTCTCGCCGGTCGCCAATGCGCCCTGGATGGCGAAGCCGTTGGCCCAGATTCCGCCGCCGTAGAGCGAGCAGGTGACGAATTGTCCCTCGCCTGTCAGCTCGCGCTGGTACAGCGCGGCGAAGATTGCGGTCGAGAGATTCATCGCGCTGGGCAGATCACCCATCGCCCCGACCAGCCGAATCGGCTCACTGTCGGGCGGACCGAGCGTCTCCATGAAGCCGCCGCGGGCCCAGTAGGCGAGCTCGTCGAACGCGGGCCGGTCGATGTCGGGACCTTCGGTGCCGTAGCCGGTCGCGTGGGCGTAGATCAGACGCGGATGGTCAGCTTTGATCGAGGCATAGTCAATGCCCAACCGTTCGAGCGCGCCGCGGCGCAGGTTGACGATGAATATGTCGGCGTCGGCCAGCAGTCGCCGCAATGCTTCAACTCCCTCAGGCGTTCGGACGTTGAGCGCCACGCTGCGCTTGTTGCGGTTGGGAATCTCGAAGACCCAGTCGACTCCGTCGTGCAGCCGGTGAATCAGGCCGCGCATCGGATCGCCTTCGTGGGGCTCGACCTTGACTACCTCCGCCCCCATCTCACCGAGGATGCAGGCGCTCATCGGACCGAACAGCCAGGTCGCCATCTCCACGACTTTGAGTCCCTTGAGGAGCGGTTTCGGATTGGATTGGACTTCGGACACGGGCACTCCATCCACGGCCAGGCGCTGGCTCCCTGAGGCTAAGGCCTGTCGAGTCTCGCAAACGGTGACGGAACAGATCGGGGCGAGAATTCGGCCGGCGTTAGCGCGTTCTCCCGTCCTGGACTGATGATGATGCGATCAGGTGTGCAGATTTGTCCAGATTTGTCCAGATCTGTCCGGATTCGTCCAAATGTGGCTCGAAATCGATAGGTCAATTCAGGAACAATCCGGGTGGATCCGGGAGTTTCGCGCTGCGCGGCGGATCTTCGTCGAGACATCGAACTCACCCTCGCTGCTACTGCTCATCTGTTCTATCGTATCGGGACCGTGGAGCCACCGCGGATCGGAGTTGCTGACGGTGACGGCTGACGTGCTGGACCAATTCGTCTTGCTGTACCCAAGCCTCTTCCACATGGCCGAGGCAGGGAGCTGGCGGAGCGTACGTGAGCATGGGCTCCTGAGCACGTCGGCGCTGCTGGATCTGTTCGAGATTCATGGTCCGATGCGACGGGAGATCGAAACTGAGTGGCGTCCGAAGGGCGTCCCGATCCACCATCCGATTCACGGAACCGCCGTGATCCGCGACCAGTGGCCGATGCCGCCCCAACACCTGGAGAAGGGATTGGACGGCGTTTCGCCTCAGCAGTGGTACGAGTTTCTCAACCGCCGGACGTTTCTGTGGCTCTCCGAGCAGCGCCTGATGCGCATGCTCAATGCCTCCCCGTACCGGGATGCGGCCCACGACGTCCTGACCCTGGATACTCGGGCCTTTGTCGACGAGTACGTGGATCGAATTATGGTGTGCCAGATCAATTCGGGATTCGCGATGCCCATGTTCGGCAAGGTGACCCCGCGCTCATTCGAGACGTTCCAGACCATCGAACAGCGTGCGGCTGGTGGACGACTCGGCGGGCTAGCCGAACTGACGGTTGAGTATGCAGCGCCGGACGCCTGGCGCTTCGTCACGTCGGTGGAGTCGTGGAGGGGCAAGGTCTGCCAGGGGACGATCTGGCGACCGTGAGCACCATGAGCGCTCAGCCGAGGGCTTCCTCGATCTGGCGGATGTGCTCCAGGCGGTGCGGCGCACGGTCGATGGCGTAGACCTTGCCGGAAGTTCTCAGCACATCGACTTGCTCCGCTGTCAGCGCATCGACCACAGCGTCGAGCTGCTGTGCCGCGCTGACCGCCGCCTGCCCGATCGTGTCTGGATTGAACGCAGTGGCGATCACTTCCAGTGCGGCATTCGTCGCCAGATCCTCTGCGGGAAACGCTTCGCCTCGGGCCATACGCTGCAGGGCGGCGACCTGTCGCGCGTCCCAGAAGGCGAGATGGGCGAGCGCGAAACCAACCGTCCAGTTCCCGCCCAGGGACCGGCTCAGGTCATCCGCGCTGAGTCGCGCGACCAGCCTGGCGAGTCGCTCAGTCGAGTGAGAGTTGTTTGCGGACATGCTGTCAGGCGCCGGCACGTGATCTCCAGGTGAATCAACTCAGGTGCGATCAACGCTAGTCGCGTTCCGCATTCTGTCGTGTCGACGAACGTACAATCGCGCTCCGGCAACTCCGAACAGCAGCAAGCCGATCACGACCACCACCAAGATGGCAGCCGTGCGGTCTTGCGGCGATTCGGCCTCGACGAGACCGCCGTTGCCGGTGTTGGGCAAGCCGATCTCACTATCGGATGGTCCTCCGGTTGCGAACGCGGCCAGGTCCTCGCCTGCGTGCTCGACCGGAGCAGTGCGACTGCAGCGCGCCACATCCACACCGTTCCATGAATAGACCACGTACTCGACTCGCTCCTCGAACGGATAGCCACAGGCCGCCGTGTCCTGCTGCGTGGTCAACGAGATCGTCTCCGCCTCGGGACCCTTCCAGACCGTCGCGACGTCGAAGTCGACTTCGAGCAAGCCGACCTCATCGGATGGTCCGATCGACGTGACTGTGCCGAGGAAGACCAATTCCGACTCGGCCATCGCCTCTTCGGGTGTGCCGGGAGGCGCGCACGAGCACGCGTAGGTGCTCGCCGGCGTCACGACGAACCAGAGACCAACAATCGACACGACCAACAGGATGCGCAAACCCACGATTTACCGCTCCGCGACCGCCAGACCCGCCCGCGCCAACCAACTCACTGTATGCCGAGGCGAAGGGTCCGGTTCCCGTTCTTCTCCGATTCCTTCCGATTTACCATCATCGACAATCGCGGAATCGGTCCGGAGCAAACGTCGAGGGAATCTCAGGCATGACCCCGTTGCAGAAGATCACTCCCTACCTCTGGTACGACCACGATGCCCAGGCAGCGGTCGACCTCTACGTCTCGCTGTTCCCCAACTCCCGAGTCATCAGCGTGGAGCGGATTCCCTCCGGTCCCGGCGAGGACGGCGCGATTGTCGAGTTTGAGCTGGATAGGCAACGCATGACCGCCTTCGACGGCGGGCCGATGTTCAAGTTCTCGGAGGCGGTCTCGTTCGTCGTCTCGTGCGAGACACAGGACGAAATCGACCACTACTGGCACGGCCTCTCAGAGGGCGGCGAGGAGCAGCAATGCGGCTGGCTGAAGGATCCGTACGGGCTCTCATGGCAGATCGTCCCGGCTGCGCTGGCGGAGCTGATAGCAGCTGCGCCTCAGGCGGTGATGGACGCGCTGCTTCAGATGGGCAAGATTGAGATCGAGCCGCTGCGTGGGGCGGCAAGCTCTGAAGGTGCGCGCTAGACCGAGTACAGCAATTCCCCATCCACATACGTCCGTTGCACCGAGATCTCACGGATGGACTCCGGATCGACCAGCGTTGGATCGTGGCTGAGGACGACCAGGTCGGCTCGCTTGCCGACTTCGACTGAGCCGACTTCGTGGTCGCGGAACATGGCGACGGCGGAGTTGATCGTCTGCGTTCGCAACGCTTCGAGCGGTGACAGCTTTTCTTCCTCAGCAATCACATCGCCATCCCGCGAGCGCCGAGCGGTGAGGCCGTAGAGGCCGATCAATGGTTCGACCGGGGCGCAGGGGAAGTCGGAGCCGGAGGCGACCGTGACGCCCGCGTCGAGGAAGGAGCGGTAGGGCAGCGGCGGGATCGTCAGGCCGGCCTCCGCGATGAAGTCGACGAAGCCCTGACCGACCGAGTAGAGGAAGGCGGGCTGGTGGGAGATGATCACGCCCAGCGAGGCGGCGCGCTCCATCTGGCCGGGGTCCGCGAAGAAAAAGTGCTCGATCCGGTAGCGGGCGTCGCTTCGCGGGATTTCGCGTTGGACCCGCTCGTAGGTGTTGAGCGCCTGCTCGATGGCACGGTTGCCGAGGCAGTGAATCGCCGTCTGCAGACCGTGCGAGGCCGCGTTGAGCACGAGCTGGTCGACCTCGTCCTGGTTGTAGTAGGGCTCGCCGACATCCTCGAAGGTGCCGTCGGCGTGGCACTTGCGCAGCGCGTTCGAGGGATAGACCGGATCCATGAACAGCTTGACGATCCCGCCGCGCAGACGGTCGGAGACATCGTCCTGGAGGAATGCGCCGTTGGCGGCGGCTTCGGGCGCGGCGAAGAAGCCGTTGCCGCCGCGCATCTGGTGGATCACGATCGGCAGCTTGCCGCGCTCGTCTGCGAGGCGGTACATCTCGGCGCTCTCGGGCATGACGACGGCGTCGCCGACGCTGGTGACCCCGTGCGAGAGGTGGCGCAACGCGTTCTGCTCGACCAGATCGGCCACGAATTCGGGACCGAGCGTATCGATGTGCGAACGCATCGAAGCGTGATGGACGAGGTCCGAAGCGCGCTCGTAGAGCATCCCGGTCGCCTCGCCGCTCTCGTCACGCAGGATCTGGCCGCCGCGTGGATCGGGCGTCTCGAAATTGATCCCGGCGATCGACATCGCTGCCGAGTTGGCGTAGCTGGCGTGGTAGGAGTAGTCCATCACGCAGACCGGATTGTCGGGCGCGACGTCATCGAGCTCGGATCGCGTGAGCCAGCCGCCGTTGGCGTGTCGGGCGCTGTATCCGAGTCCCCAGATCCACTGGCCGACGGGCGCGGCCTCAGCCGCGACGGCGATGGCATCGAGCACGGCTGGCTTGCCGGCGAGGGGCGGGATCCGGCAGTCGACCGAGACCGGCTCGAAGGTCGTCATCGAGAAGTGGTTATGGGGATCGCAGAAGCCGGGAATCAGGGCGCGGCCGCGCAGGTCGATATGGGTCGCGTCGGGGCCGACAGTGCGTCGCACCGCGTCGCTGTCGCCGACCGCGATGATCTTGCCTTCGCGCACGGCGACTCCGGACACAATCCGATCGAGTCCGTCCATCGTCAACACGCGTCCACCGGTGAAGAGCAGTTCCATGTTCGCCTCCCTGGGGAACGGACCCTGGATCGGTCAGAGGCTAACGAACCGGCTCCGCGACGCCCTGACTGCCGGTCCAAGGCCGTAGCCTGAGGCGGCGGTTCGGTTCCGAGAAGCAAACCGCGTCCGTTCCCGGCGGACGCGAACGCTCGGATTGATTGCCGCAGCCGGAGATGTACGGGACAGGCGACGACAGTGGCCAACGAACACATTCGTTACGAGCCCGACGAGCGCGTTCCGCCTCTCTTGACCCTCAATGTCGCGTTTCAGGGCATGGTCCTGATCGTGTCGAACACGGTCACTTTCGTGGTGATCTTCTCGGCGGCGTTCAACGACGACGGCAGCTATATGACCTGGGCGATTGTCGGCGCACTAATCGTGGCCGGCGTCTCCACGGCGCTGCACGCATCGAAGATCGGTCGCCTGGGACCGGGACACGTCCTGCTGATGGGATCGGGCGTTCCGTTTCTGGCGGCTTGCGTGCTGGCCGTGGAGCAGGGCGGGCTGGCGTTGATGTCGAGCCTGGTGATCGCGTCCTCTCTGATTCAGTTTGTCGTGGCTGCCCGGCTCGCCCAGCTACGACGATTGATCACTCCGGTCGTCTCGGGCGTTGCGTTCATGATGATCGCGTTGTCGGCCATGCCGATCGCGCTCGGGAGGCTGAGCGACGTCCCTGCCGGCGCTAGCGACGGGGCCGGTCCGATTGTGGGGCTGGCGACATTGGCCATCACCGCCCTGCTGATGCTGCTGGGCAGCGGCCTCTGGCGTCTCTGGGCCTTGCCCATCGCCCTGGTCGGCGGCTGCGCGATCGCGGTGCCGCTCGGGGTGTACGACATCCAGCGAGCACTCGACGCGCCCTGGTTCGATTTGCCGGAGGTTGCAGGCTGGCCAGGATTCGGTTCGGTACTGGAAGAGGACTTCTGGGCGCTGCTGCTGGTCTTCCTGGTCGTCAGCGCCGTCGTCGCGGTGCGCTCCAGCAGTGAGGGAGCGGCGATTCAGCAGGCCTCCCGGCGCGAGCCGCGCAGCATCGACTTCCGCGGCGTGCAACGGACGCTGAACGTTGGCGGCATCGCGATTTTCCTCTCGGGGATCGCCGGCACGCCGCCCACAATCGCCTATCTGCCGTCGACCATTTCGCTGTTCCAGTTCACCGGCGTCGCGGCGCGGCGGGTCGGGATCACTATCGGCGTGATGCTGATCGTGGCCGCGCTATTGCCCAAGATCGTGGCCATGCTGCTCACGATTCCACGACCAGTCAGCGGCGCGTTGCTGTTGGTGATCATGGGGCTGCTGTTCGTGGAAGGCATGCGTACCGTCTTGCGAGACGGACTTAACCGACAGCGCGCAGCGATTGTCGGGACGTCGCTCTCGATCGCGGTCGGCCTGCAGAGCCAGAACATCCTGGCGGAGGTAATCGGCGGTACCTGGGGCGCCACGCTGGGTAATGGGGTGGTCTTCGGCGTGTCGGCTGCGGTGCTGTTGACCGTGGTGCTCGAGCTGGCCGGTTCGCGACCGCGGCCTCGGCGGATGGAGTCGGAACTGGATGTCTCGGCCTTACCCGAGATTGAGGCGTTCCTGCGCCAGCTCGGCGCCGATCTTCGATGGAACCGGGAGTCAATCGACCGTCTCCATGCGGCGGGCGAGGAGACGTTATCGGCCATGTTGAACCTGCGCGACGACTACGAATCGGACCAGCCGCCTCGCCTGGTGCTGATCGCGCGTCCGGCCGGCGGGACGGTCGAGCTGGAGTTCCTGGCGCTGTTCTCGGAGGAGAACCTGGAGGACCGAATCGCATACCTGAGTGAGCAGGCCGAGGAGCCGGACGTGGGCGACATCTCGTTCCGGTTGTTGCGCTTCTACGCGTCGTCCGTGCGGCATCGGAAGTACTACGGTGTTGATATCGTGACGGTCGAAGTCGAGGGTTCGCGATCATGAACGCGACCCGTTCACGACTCATGTGCCCATTGCCGCGCAGTACCGCGGTCGCAATAGAGAGGATTCGCCGAGATGAGTAGTTTCCTGGTCATTGACACTGAGGTGATCGACGACGACGCGTTCGCTGAGTTCGCGGAGAAAATCTACGAGGCCGTCACCGCTCAGGGCGGCACGTTCCTCGTGCGCGGCAGCGACCTCGATGTGATCGAAGGAGACTGGACGCCGCAGCGGCTGGTAATCATGTCATTTGACAGCGACGACGGCGCCGCGGCGTTTGTCCGTTCGGCCAGGTACACCGGGCTCGACGAGCTTCGCCTGCGAGCGGTGCGATCCAGCGTCGTCGTGGCAGCGGGATACCAGGGCTGACACAGTTCGCAGATTCCGGGCGCCTTCTGAGAGGCCAGGTGACGCCGTGCCGACCGATGTAAACGAACAACGCAGCGGCAATCCTCGCGAGGCCCTGCGCGACTACCACCAGATTCAGCAACTGAGCGAGTCGCAGGAGGACGCCGCGCGGATCGAAGAGCAACCGAAGCTGGTCAGTCGGTTCTACGACGCCGTCACCCGCTTTTACGTGTTCGGTTGGGGCACGACCTTCCACTTTTCGCCACGGCGTCCCGGAGAGAGCCTGGTCGAGTCCCAGCGGCGGCACGATGAGGAGG
>VXTH01000119.1:0-2395 GCA_009837565.1 Chloroflexota bacterium
GTTGATCATCCAGGCGATGCCGAAGCGGTCGGTGCAGGTGCCAAAATACGCGCCCCAGAACATCTCGGACATGGGCATCGAGGCTTCGCCGCCGTCGGAGAGCGCCGCAAACTTCTCGTCGGCGTCCTGACGGCTGTCCGGGACATACGAAATCGAGAAGTTGGTGCCCATCACGGGGCCGGGGCCGAAGGCCGGGTTTGAATCGCTGCCCATCAGAATGCTGTCGCCGATTGGCAAGGACACATGCATGACGAGTTGTTTGGCCTCATCCGGAATTCCCATGTCCGGCGGACCGTCGCCGAAAGTCTGCCATTCCGAGAAATCGCCGCCGAATACGGAGCGGTAGAACTCGAATGCCTCCCGACAGTTGTTCTCAAATGTGAGGTAGGTGTTGAGGGTCATGTGTTTCTCCGGGTCATCCAATCGCTGCTGAGAGTCGTATTGTACCGGTGACATCGGAAGTGTGGCGATGCTTCCTTCCGTCTCCCGTAGAATCTGTTGACTTGCACTGACTTGGACACTCGCATGACCGAATCCCGGATCCGCTTCGGCTGGTATATCCCCACGCATGGCGATCTGACCAACTTCGCCGATCCCGACCAGTTCATTCCCGCTTCCATGGAGATGTTCGATCGAGTGGCTCTGGCAGCAGAGTCGGCCGGTTTCGAGTACGCGCTGGTGCCGGTCACGCCGACCTGTTGGGAGGCCTGGATTTCGACTGCGATGATGTCGGCTCGGACGACGAAGCTGAAGATGCTGGTCGCGGCCCGTCCCGGCTACATCCTGCCCACCCAGATGGCGCGAATGATCGGCGCCTTCGATCAGCTCTCCCAGGGCCGGGTCTACATCAACCTGATCGCCGGTGGCAACCCTCGCGATCTGGCCGGGGACGGCATCACCTACAGCCACGACGAGCGCTACGAAGTGATGGACGAGTCGGTGGAGATCATGAAGGCCCTGTGGACCTCGCATGACCGGATCGACTGGGAGGGCAAGCACTACCAACTGCAGGGCGCACACGTCTTCCCCAAGCCATACCAGGATCCGTGGCCGCGTTTCTACATCGGCGGTGAGTCGGATGCGGCTCGGGATGTCGGCGCCAAGCACGCCGATTGCTACTTCTTCTGGGGCGACACTCCTGAAGCGACAGCGGGCAAGGTGATTGACGTCAAGCGTCGAGCCGAAGGTTTCGGTCGGCGCAGCATTGCCTTCGGCATGCGTCTCCAGGTCTGTGTTCGAGAGACAGAGGAGGAAGCCTGGGATGCTGCGCACAGCCTGATTGCCGGTACGACCGATCGCCAACGCCAGACTCGCAAGAAGTGGCGCGGCGACTCCGAGGCCGACAGCCGAATGTGGCAACTCGCCGATCAGTCGCAGGACAACGACTACCGAATCGCGCCCCATCTGTGGAGCGGCCTGAGCACTGTGCGCGGCGGCGCCGGACTTGCGGTGGTCGGCAATCCGCAACAGGTGGCCGACACGCTGCAGGAGTTCGTCGAGATTGGCTGTACCGAGTTCTGCCTCTCGGGATACCCGCACGATGAGGAAGCGAAGCGGTTCGGCGACTGGGTCATGCCAATCGTCCACGAACGCAATAGGGTGAGCTTGACGAGCGACGAGCCGGCCCTGGCCGTCGCCGATTGAGGAAGCTGAGGAGTACCCGGATGTCGCGAGTCCAACTGGCGCTGAACGTGGCCGAGCTCGATTCGGCCATCGACTTCTACACGCAGATGTTCCGGACCGAACCACACAAGGTTCGGCCGGGTTACGCCAACTTTGAAGTGGAGGACCCGCCGCTCAAGCTGGTGCTGATCGAGAACCCGTCGGCGGCGGCGCCACTCAACCACCTGGGCGTCGAAGTTGGAAGTACGGCCGAGGTCCACACTGAGACCCAGCGATTCGGCGATTTGGGCCTCGAGATGGATATCGAAGACGGCGTCGTCTGCTGCCACGCGGAGCAGGACAAGGTCTGGGTCTCCGACCCGTCCGGCACGCGCTGGGAGGTCTACACCATCACCGACGACCTGTTGGAACCCTCCTACGCATCCCGAGCCCAGAACCTGATTTCTCTGACCGATGTCTCGGCAGGGGCGGAAGCAATCGAGGATTGCTGCGCCGACGGCGGACTTTGCGTCGGCTAACTCCCTGGACGACGGCTTGGCGCCGCGGATCGGCAGCGCTGCTGGTCCTGGCACTGGCGGCGGTACTGTATCTGGCTACTGCCTGTGCCTCGGATTCCGAATCGGAAACGACCGAGGCTGGCGCCGCGGCTCAAGTCCAACAATCGGCGACTCAGCCAGCGGAACAGACCGCTCGACAGACCTCATCCGCTGCGGGAACCATCGGAGTCGTTCGCTCTCGAGTTCCCACGCAAGCCGGGGAGGCGGCTGAGCAG
>VXTH01000119.1:2405-10250 GCA_009837565.1 Chloroflexota bacterium
GTCCGGGTCCGACGACTCGGAAGCGCCGCCGCCAGAGGTGCGCGGATTTGTGCTGCAGTTGCTGCATGCCTCCGACATGGACGGAGCGGCTGGTGCGCTCGACAACGCGGAGACGTTCTCGGCGCTGCTCGACGGGTTTCGCTCGCAGATGCCGCGGCAGACGCTCGTGCTCAGTTCTGGCGACAACTTTATCCCTGGTCCACGCTTCTACGCCGCCGACGCGATCAGCGAGCTCGGTGCGCCGGGAGTTGGGCGCGGCGACATCGCGCTGCTCAATGCGATGGGCTTCCAGGCCTCCGCGCTGGGCAATCACGAGTTCGACCTTGGGCCTCGCGCGCTCGCGGCGATCATCGCGCCCGAGCAAGGCGAGGATGGCTACTACCCCGGCGCCGCGTTTCCGTACCTGTCGGTGAATCTGCGTCTGACTGACGACCCGAACCTGTCGCCGTTGGTGGAGCCTGGGAGCCTGGCAGGCAGTGTGATCATCGACGTGAACGGAGAACCTGTTGGGATCGTGGGGGCGACCACGCCGCATCTGGCCTGGATTTCCAGTGCCGGAGAGGTCACGGTGGAACCGCCAGACGGGTTCGACCTGGACGCGCTGGCGGCGATTATCCAGAGCGCGGTCGATGATCTGACAGCGCAAGGCGTCAACAAAATCATCCTGCTGGCGCACATGCAACAGATCGAAATCGAGCTCCAGCTCGCCGGCCGCCTTCGTCACGTGGACATCGTCGTGGCGGGCGGCTCGAACACGCTTCTGGCGGACGAGACCGATCGTCTGAGGCCGGGCGATCGTGCCGTAGGCGGCTACCCATTGCGGATCAGTTCGGCAGCCGGCGAGCCGATGTTGCTGGTCAATACCGACGCCGATTACCGATACCTGGGCCGTCTGGTCGTGCGATTCGACAGTCGCGGACTGATCCAGGCGGGAAGCGTCGATCCGGAAGTGAGCGGGGTCTACGCGACGGACGAAGAGGGCCGCGCGCTGGCAACGGCCGCCCCGATTGCGGGCGTCAGCCGGATCGCGGAAGCGCTTCGGGCCGTGATTCAGGATCGAGATGGCGAGATCGTGGCACGCACCGGCGTTTACCTCGCCGGTCGCCGTGGCGACGTGCGCACACAGGAAACCAATCTGGGCAACCTGGTCGCGGACGCATTCCTGTGGACTGCGCGGCAGTATGACCCGCGAGTCGCGGTCGCGCTGAAGAACTCCGGCGGAATCCGCGACCACATTGGCGTGATCTCGCAGCCGCCGGGCACGACCCGCGCCGATCAGATCGTCTATTCGCCGCCTGCGGCCAATCGTGGCAGTGGCAAGCGCGCCGGTGAGATCACTCGCTTCGACATTGAGAGCGTGTTGCGCTTCAACAACGGGTTGGTGATTGTGCCGATCACTGCGCAGCAACTGGTTGGGTTGATGGAGCACGCCATCGGGTTCGACGGGGTCGGGGTGACGCCGGACGGACGGTTCCCGCAAGTAGCGGGGATGCGGTTCAGCTTCGACCCCAGGAGACCAGCGGGCGAGCGGCTTGAATCGCTCGCCATCGTCGCCGCCGACGGTGAGGTCACGGATCCTGTGATCGAGCGCGGTGCCCTGGTCGGCGATCCGAATCGAGAGATTCGCATGGCCGTGCTCAACTTCACTGCAAATGGCGGCGACGGATATCCCTTCCCTCAGCCTGCCTCCGGGCGTGTCGACCTCGCCGGTGAGGCCGGACAGTACAACCCACCTACACCCGAGTTTCCCGACACCAACGGCAACGGGCTGATTGACGACGCGGTCGCATTGGATCGAGGGCGGGTCGAGTTCGCCGCGCCGGGAACGGAACAGGACGCGCTGGCCGAATATCTGGCTCGCTTCTTCAGCGAGACGCCGTTCGACCTGGCTGAGACGCCAGCGAGCGAAGATCGGCGGATTCAGAACCTGGCGCTGAGCGGAGTGCGGGACACCGTCTACGCGTCTGCCTCCGCGCCCTGATTTCGCGAACCGCTGCGCGCCAGCTCGGCCGCGCGCCTGAATATTGCCGCAAGCATCTCCTCGCTGAGCAGGCCGGTGAAGGTGTTGCGCTGACTCGGGTGATATGAGCAAAGCACAGTCAGGTCACCCATCGCGTGCTCGAGACCGTGGGCAAACTTGGGTCGCGGTCGGATGCCCAGCTCGCGGGCGCAGTTTTCCCAGGCGAAGGATCCCAGGCAGACAATCACCCGAAGTTGCGAGAACAACTCGAGCTCGCGACGGAAGTACGGCAGACAGCGGTTGCGTTCTTCGACGGTGGGCTTGTTTTCCGGTGGCGCGCAGCGCACGATCGACGTGATCCGCGTATCCAGAAGTTGCAGACCGTCGGCGGCGGAAGTGGATTCTGCCTGGTTGGCCAGGCCTGCTTGCCAGATCGCGCGATAGAGCCAGTCCCCGGAACGATCGCCGGTGAACATCCGTCCGGTGCGGTTCGCGCCGTGCGCCGCCGGCGCGAGGCCGACGACCAGCACTCTCGCATCCGACGGTCCAAATGAGGGCACCGCTCTGCCCCAGTAGTCCTGATCGCGAAAGGCGGCACGCTTCTCGGCTGCCGCCAGTTCACGCCACTCAACGAGCCTGGGGCAGAGGCGGCATGCGGCGACAGCATCGTTAAGCTCCGAGATGCCGAATTTACTGATTTGCGGATCGTCGATCTGTGCCATTGGGCCATAGTGAAGCCATGGCGAGACGGTGTCCAGACGGGTCACGATGATGCAGATGCGATCCCAGCCGGTAGGGGCATGGACGCGAACGCTGGGTCGCGGGTCGCGGCTACCGGCAACTCGCTATCTGTCCGGGTTGGACGCGCCGTTGGATTGGCGGCGCGCGCTGTCGCTGCACCGGCGGCTGTTGGCGGGCGAACTCGGCGTGATCGGCGAGGTCTCGCGAAATGAGTCCGACACCAAGCCCACACTTGCTGTGCTGCTGCTGGGGATGTTGGTCGCCGGCCTCGGCGCCTGGCTCTGGGTCGTCATCGACACTCGCGGCGCAGAAATCGCCGGTCCCGCATTGAACGTTCTGCTGTTGGGCACAGTCGCTTCGCTGGGCGCCTGGGCGCTCTGGCTAGGGTTGACCTGGCACGCGCTCAGATCGATCTTTCAGGTCGAAGTTGGCTGGCGCGACCTGATGCGCCCGATGTCTCTGGTTGGCGGCTTCGCAGTCTGGCAGTTCTTCATGCTCGCCGGTCCTGCGAGCTTCGCCGTTGGTTTGATCGCCACGATTGCCGGCGTCCTGCTCGCCGTGCTCGCCGTGCGGGCAGCTGCTCCGCTGGCCGACGACCGGGCAGCAATCATCAGCGTGGGCGTGGGCTTCGGAGTCTATGCCCTGGTGCTGTCGCTGGCCGCCGATCTCCTGGGGATTGGTTCCGGCCTCTTCGTCCACGCGATCGGCTAAGTGATCGTCAGCTCGACGTCTGCATCGCACAGCTCACAATCGTCGGGGTCATAACTGGCGACATCGATTGCCAGGCAGGCGAAGGTCTCGAGCTCGCCAAAGCCGGTCGCGCCGTTGGTTCGATCGACCACCAATCCAACGCCCATCGGCTTCCCGCCAGCCTCAATCACGGCGTCCAACGTGTCTCTCACCGAGCCGCCGGTGGTCAGCACATCGTCGACCACCAGGACCGTCTGACCCGGCTCAATGGCGAAACCCCGACCCAGGTAGCGCCCGCCGTCTTCATTCCGCTCGGCGAAGTACGCCTTGACAGTCTCGCCCAGGTGCTTGGCCGTCTCGTGAGCCAGCAAGATGCCGCCGGTCGTCGGACCGACGACCAGTTCGGGCTTCAGGCCACGGAAGTGATCGGCCAGCTGCCGGCACAGCGCCTCGGTGACGTGGGGCTTCTCCAGCAGCCGAAACTTCTCAATGTAGGTATCGCCGTGCCGCCCCGATGCGTACTGGAAATGGCCCGTCAGGACGGCGCCGGCCTCTTGCAACAGTGTCATCGCATCGCGGGGAGGCTCGCTCATGGCACGATGTTCCCCTCGTAGTCGGTCGCATCTCTCGAGATATCACTGCTGATCCGGTCGAAGGGGAACCAGCGGAACATCACCTCGCCGACGATCTGGTCCTCGTGGATCGGGCCGAACGCGTGCGAATCCTGACTGCTGTTGCGATTGTCGCCCAACACGAAGTAATGCTCGGGGGGGATGACGGCTGGGCCCCACTGGTAGCTGGGCGGCTCGAAGATGTAGTCGTGCTCGTCCAGCTCAACGCCGTTGACGAAAACGCGCCCGCGCACAATCTCCACCGTGTCGCCGGGTAATCCGATCACCCGCTTCACGAAGTCATGGGCGCTCTGATAGGGCGGATGGAAGATGATCACCGAGCCTCGGTGCGGGCCCGAGAGCAGAAAATCGCCGTTGCTGCGACCCGGCACCAGCGCGTCGAACGGGCCCAGGTCGACTTCCCAGTAGCCAATCTTGTTGACCAGCACGAGTTCGGAACTGGCCAGGGTTGGCTGCATCGAGCGGCCTTCGACCTGGAAGTTCTGGACGGCCTCTCTGGCCAGGAGGAAGACGATCAGGCCGAGAATCGCAGTCTCGATGATCTCGCGAAGCGCACCATACTGCAACCTCATACGGTCGAGCTTATCCGCCCCTACCATGAACGACAGCAGGGCCAGACCGAGGGTTTACGGAGTGTCCGAGATGAGAGCAGTGAGGTTGTCAACTGAAGGGCCAATCATCCGGCCCGACATGGACGGGCGAATGGGCGACAACATCAATGGTCCATCGCTCATCCGCACGCCCGAGTGGCTGCCCAATCGTCTGGGCGAGTTCTACCTCTACTTCGCCGACCACAAGGGGTCCTACATTCGCCTTGGTGTCGCTGACCACCTGCTGGGTCCCTGGCGCACGCACGAACCTGGTGCGTTGCAGTTGAGTCAAACAGCCTTCCCCAAGTCCGACGGTGAGTTCGATCCCGGTCTCGGTCCGGCCCGGAAGAAGGGACACGTCTACCCGCACATCGCGTCGCCCGACGCAGTCGTCGACAATGACGCACAACTGATCCGGCTGTATTTCCATGGG
Source organism: Chloroflexota bacterium (assembly GCA_009837565.1). Lineage (GTDB taxonomy): Bacteria > Chloroflexota > Dehalococcoidia > Bin125 > Bin125 > Bin125. Next base: position 7,452 of record VXTH01000119.1, read on the forward strand.
CAGCTCTACGACGGACGCCAGGTTTCGCGCGTGGCGACCTCGAGCGACGGGATCAACTTTCAGGCAAGCGAGGAAATCCTCTCGACCAGCTACCTGCGCATGATTCGACTCGACGATGTCGACCAGCCGGGCTGGTATGGCATGTCGATGCCCGGCATTCTCTACCGCTCTGAGGATGGGCTCTGTGGCTTCGAGCAGGGTCCGCAGCTCTTCAACGAAACGATGCGTCACTGCGCCCTCATGCGCCAGAGCGACACACTTTGGGTGTTTTGGACCAATGTCGGCGATGCGCCGGAGCGGATTTACGTCTCGCCGATCGAGTTGTCGGGAGACTGGCGCTCCTGGACGGCCGGTGAACACCGTGAAGTCATCCGCCCCGTCTACGACTGGGAGGGCGCGTCGCTGCCGATCGCGCCCAGTGTGCGCGGGTTCGCTCCCGAGCCCGTGCACGAGTTGCGCGACCCGGCGATCTTCGAGGACAACGGCAGCGCCTACTTGCTCTACACCGTCCAGGGCGAGCGCGGGATCGGCATTGCCCAGCTCGATGCCGGATAGCTAGCTGAGGCCGCAGGCTCAACGTGGCGCGCACGTACTATCCCGTCTTTTTCGATCTGCAGGGCCGCTCGGTGCTGGTGATTGGCGGTGGACGGCTCGCGCTGGAGAAAGTCCAGGGATTGCTCGGCGCTGAGGCCAGCGTCACGGTCGTGGCGCCCGCGCTCAACCAAGAACTGACAGCACTGCGTGACTCGGGACGAATCGAGCACCTGGCACGGGAGTACCGGTCGGGCGACATGCACGGGCGGGCGCTGGTCATGGCCGCGGGCGACGATCGTCTGGCCAATGCAGGGTTGCAAGCCGACGCCCGCGCCGTTGGCGTCCCGCTCAATGCCGCCGACGATCCGGCCAACTGCGACTTCATCCTCCCCGCTGTTGTGCGGCAGCCGCCGCTCACCCTGGCGATCTCTACCGGCGGCGGCAGCCCAGCCGTGGCCCGGCGGATCAGGGAAGAGTTGACGAACTATCTCGACGCCGACACATCGAGCCTGGCCGAACTGGTCGCCGAGGTCCGAGCGGAATTCAGGGACCGGGGCGAGTTTCGCTCGATTCCCGCTGAAGCCTGGCAGACCGCCATGGATAGCCGGTTGCGCATCCTGCTCTCCCAGCGCCGGCGTGACGAGGCGAAGGCGCTATTGGAGTCTCGACTGATCTCGGCAAAGACGGCATCGGACAGCTGACGATGGCCCGGGTGCTGCGGCTGGGAGGGCGGGCCAGCAAACTGTCGCTGGTGCAGGCCAATCTGGCCTCGGAGGCCCTGTCGGCGATCGGAATCGCAACCGAGTTCGTTCCGATCACCACCCAGGGCGATCGTGACCGGACGTCGAGCTTGCGGGTGATCGGAGGACAGGGCGTGTTTGTCCGCGCGGTTGAGCAGGCGCTGCTCGAACGCGACATCGACATCGCAGTGCACTCGGCCAAGGATGTGCCGCCTGCCATCGCCGAAGGAACCTCGTTGGCCGCTTATCTCCCGCGCGGCGATGTCCGCGACGGACTGGTCAGCCGCGACGGCGTTGGACTACTCGATCTCGCCGAGGATGCACGAGTGGGCACCGGCTCTCGACGGCGCGCGGCACAGCTGCTTCGGCTCAGGCCTGACCTCGATGTTGCGGATATTCGCGGCAACGTCGACACACGAATCCGCAAGGTCGAGGAGCGGGAGTATGACGCGGTCGTCGTTGCGGCGGCAGGCTTGCAGCGACTAGGACAGCGGGCTTCTGAGTTGATCCCAATCGACCTGATGATGCCCTCGCCTGGACAAGGCGCTCTGGTCGTTCAGTGTCGGGTCGAGGACGCTGCCCAGGTGGCCACAGCCAACCATGCACCCACCTCTCAGGCCGTCAGCGCCGAGCGGGCAATGCTGCGAGCCCTGGGAGCAGGTTGCTCATTGCCGCTCGCCGCCCTCGGCGGGGTGCGAGGCGGTGAAGTGTTGCTCGCCGGACGCCTACTCAGCCGCGACGGCTCCGAACGGATAGAGATTCAGCGTTCGGGGGACGACCCGGACTCGGTCGGGGCCGAGGTGGCCGAGACGTTGCTGGAGCGTGGCGGCGAACGACTCATGGAAGCGGACGCCGGATCGTGAGCGACACGCAGATCGAACTCGGCCTGGTGTACCTGGTTGGCGCCGGGCCCGGTGATCCTGGATTGATCACACTCGCCGGCGCTCAGGCGCTTCGCGACGCTGACGTCGTGTTGCATGACCGTCTCGTCGCAGCGGAACTACTCAAGCTGGCCGAGAACGCGGACCTCGTCGATGTCGGCAAGGCCCCCGGCGGAGCCGCAGTCCCGCAGCAACAAATCAACCAGATGATGATCGACCACTCCCGCCGTGGACGACGCGTGGTTCGGCTCAAGGGTGGCGACCCGTTCGTGTTCGGTCGAGGCGGCGAAGAGGCATCAGCCCTCGCTGCTGCCGGCATTCCTGTGCAGTTGGTGCCCGGAGTGACCAGTGCCCACGCAGCGGCCGGTGCGCTCGGGATCGCAGTGACCGACCGCCGGGCCGCATCGGCGGTCACGGTCGTCACCGGCTCGGAAGGCGACGGAGACGCGCCGCCGATCGATTGGGACGCGGTCGCGAGGGTCGGCGGCACGATTGTGGTGATGATGGGCTGGCGCAACTTCGACGAGATCGCTCGTCGCTTGATGTCGGCAGGACTGCCGGCTGACACGCCCGCGGCCGCGATCGAGCAGGCATGGACCCCATCGCAGCGGTCCGTCTTCGCGCCACTGAACCAACTCCGGGCC
>VXTH01000091.1:0-7382 GCA_009837565.1 Chloroflexota bacterium
TGCTAGGTGTGACGATTGACGAACACTATGGGGGATCGAACGCCGGGTTGCTGGCTGGAGTCATTGCTACTGAAGAGATTGCGAGAGCCAGCGCGTCGATAGCATTATCATACGGAGCCCATGCCAACCTGTGCGCGAATAACATTGCAGCCAATGCGAGCGAGGCGCAGAAAGAACAGTATCTTCCCGGCCTGTGCGACGGCACCGAGATCGGCGCACTGGCACTGACCGAGCCCGAGGCAGGATCGGACGCGATGGGCATCCGCACAACCGCAGTGCGCGACGGCGATGTCTACCGTCTCAATGGCTCGAAGATGTTCATCACCAACGGTTCGGTCGCCGACACCCTGGTGCTGTACGCCAAGACCGATGAGGATGCAGGTTCACGCGGCGTGACGGCGTTCATCGTTGAGTCGGCATTTGAGGGGTTCGGTGTTGGTCAGGTGCTGGACAAGGTCGGACATCGCGGTTCGCCAACGGCGGAGCTGATCCTTGAGGACTGCATTGTCCCTGCCGCAAACGTGTTGCGCGGCGAAGGCGCGGGCTCGGGCGTGATGATGCAAGGCTTGGCGGTCGAGCGGTCGTTTCTGGCGGGAGAGCCACTGGGTATTGCCCAGGCGGCGCTGGACGAAGCGGTCAACTATGCCCGGTCACGCAGGCAATTCGGACAGCGGATCGGTGACTTCCAGCTGATTCAGGCGATGCTTGCCGACATGTACACCGAGCTGGAGGCGGCGCGCTGGCTTGTCTATCGAACGGCGCACGTCGTGGAAGAGGCTGCCTCACGAGGAATCCGTAGCAACAAGGAGGCCGCCGCCGCGATTCTCTACTCGGCGGAAATGTCCAGCCGGGTGGCTGACAAGGCGGTGCAGATCCACGGCGGCTACGGCTACATGAACGAGAGTCGGGTGGCTCGCTATGTCCGAGACGCGAAGCTGCTGGAGATCGGCGCCGGGACATCGGAGATTCGGCGGATGTTGATCGGCCGCGAGTTGGTCGGTCCGGAATAGGCCTCAACCCCTCCGAGCCTCCGTCATCCCCTCTCCCTGTGGGAGAGGGAGAACGGGCAGAAGATGTCGTCGTAGAGATCAGGTGCCCAACAAGATCAGCCGGCCCTGTTGGTATGCGTCCATCGCTCTTGCCTGGAGGCCTTCGATGCCTGAGCTGCCGATTGGATGATCGACGAGGGCGTAGCGGAAGTCAGGCATGCCCAGGGTCTTGGCGATCATCCGGCCGGTTGGGTCGAACGGATGCGTGCAGAGGACGAGGCCGGGTTTGCCGTACTGCTCGAAGGTGATCCCGTCGTGCACACTGCACGTCGAGCAGGAGCCTCAATCGCCGACCGCGGTGATCAGGAAGTCAACGTCGTTCGCAATCCGCTCAAGTACCTGGGGCTCCGCGATCCGGCTGGCGTTGAGTTTGCCGGTATCAATGACGACGCTGCAGCTCGATTCTCTCTCGAACATCTCCGCGGTGTAACGCAGCAGCTTGTCGGCGTTGACCTTGCCGTTGGAGAACAGGCCGATGCGCAGGCCGTGGAGCGCGGTCAGCCTGGGCGCCGCCGAGAAGCCGGTCGGCGCGGGATCGCCGGTAGGGTCCAGGAGTTCGAACGACATAGTTGGCTCCGATGTGGTGGGTCAGCAGTCGAGACAGACGCCAATCGCCTTGGTCTGAAAGAGCGAACCTCGGCCTCGGCTCCATGATGGCAGGAACGCTGAATGGCCGCCGGCCTCGCCGCCCGCGACGACGATCAGGATGTCCTCGGGCTGGCGTCCGCGATGGAATCGCACGTCGTCGGTTCGCGCCGGCCCCCGTCCGTCGATTGCCGGTGCAAGCCCGTCCTGACTACGATCCGACGGCCACTTGCCGGCATCTCGCATATCCGAGCCCATTCGGTATGAGTGCTCGAACAGATACTCCTGCACATCCCGTTTGCTCATGCCACCGGAGGCGGCGATCTGCGCGTGCTCGGGCGACATCACGACCAGTGACTGGCCGTCCGTCAGCGCACCCAAGGAACCCATCGCGTCGGCGAAGGTGTCGAGCAAGCGCTCAGGATCGCTGGTGTAGTGATTCTCCACGTTGTAGAAGCCGGATGCGGCGAAGACGGTCGCGGTCGATACCTCGGACGGGAACCCGAGCGATTCATGCAGCGGTTCCCAGGGACTGTTAAGGATGTTCTCGGCGATGCAGCAGGAATACTTGCCCGGCCAGCCGGTCGTCGAACGGTCCGAGATGCCGGGAATCATCTGGAAGATGTTCATGATCACGAGCCGGATCGCGCGGCCGATGGTTGCGTTGGCTCGGTTGCCGGATCCGAACACGTTGACGCTTGCGTTCATCCCGATTTCGTCGCGGATATCGCCGGAGACAATCACGGCCGGCGCCGAGCCGCCTGTGCTGGCGGTTGAACCATGGAAGTTGTACTCGTCCTCGTTCAGACCTTCCAATGCCGCAAGGACGGTTGGAAAGTACTGCGGCAGGCAGCCAGCCATCACCGCGTTGACGGCAGCAGACTGAACACTGCACTCGCGCCCCGTGGCCGGGTGCCGCGCAACGATCTCCTCGGGCGGTCGCCCGGCGGCCATGAGGAAGCGCTCGACGCGCTCGCGAGCCGGCGGGACCACCGGCAGCCCGTCCGTCCAGCCCTGCTCATAGCAGTAGTCGATGGCGGAAAGTTCGTCGGTGAGGGCGTGGGTCTTGGTGGTCATAAGGGTGAGTCTAAGGGGTGGGATCAACCCATCTGCGTCATGCCCGCTCGAGTTGGAGTGACGCGACGCACCGGTGTCCAGGCAGGTCGACAGCAACGCAGTTAGTTCGTCTGCACGAAGTGACCATCTAAACTGAGCCTGCGGCGCGTCCGGAACGGCTCCCGGCGGGATTCTGAAGAGGCGGCGATGGCGGAGCGAAACGGCTCGGGCGCTCGCGGGGCCGGCGTTCGAGGGCCGAGTGACGACCGACCGCTGGTCACCGGCCCGTCGCTAGGACCAGTTCCCTATCACTGGGTCGCGGCAATCGTGGTGTGTGTCGGCACCTTCCTCGGTGTCATGGACAACACGATCACGAACATCGCCCTGCCGACCCTGAAGAACGAGTTCGATCGGTCGCTCGACGACGTCATCTGGGTGGCGCTCTCGTTCATCGTCGTCAGCACCGGCCTGTCGCTGACGATGGGACGCCTGGGCGACCTGTACGGACGCAAGAAACTCTATGCGTGGGGATTCGTCGTCTTCACGATTGCCACGTTCCTGTCATCGATTTCCGGGTCGCTGGAAGAGCTGGTCGGCACCAGGGTGCTGCAGGCGATCGGCGCTTCGATGACGATGGCAAACGGCGCGGCGATTATCACCGCCGCGTTCCCACCCTCGCAGCGAGGAACGGGATTGGGACTCATCGTCTCAACAGTCGGCGCCGGCGCTGCGGCTGGTCCGATTCTCGGCGGTGTGCTGATCGACCTGTTGGACTGGCGCGCAATTTTCTGGACGCGCGTGCCGTTCGGTCTGGTCGCCGCATTGCTCGCGTGGCGGCTGCTGACGGATGCGCCCAGCGAGCAGCGCCCGAAGGGTTTGGACATCCCCGGCGCGATCCTGCTATTCGGCATGCTGGCCTGTCTGACCCTCGGTATTAACCGTGCGCGGGATCTGGGCTTTACGTCAACGCTCGTGACGGCAGTGATTGCCGCAGGTCTGATCTTCACGGTCTGGTTCATCATTGTCGAGCGACGCTCACCGTCGCCGGTCGTCGATCTCGGGTTGTTCAAGGGACGCGGATTTTCGTTCGGCATCCTCGCGGCAATCATGCAGTTCTTCGGCTTGAGTTTCACCTTCTATCTGGTACCAACGCTGCTGCAGGACGGTCGCGGCTTCACAGCCACGGAGACGGCCCTGATGATGATGCCGCTGTCTCTGATGATGTTGATCTGGTCGCCCGTCTCCGGGCGGTTGTCCGACCGCTTCGGCTCGCGGCCGCTCACCACGGCGGGGATGATCATCGTCTGCGCGGCGCTGTTCCTGCTCTCGCGGACCACGGCCGACACTTCGCCGCTCGACTTCGCCCTGCGGATGATGTTGCTTGGCATCGGCACGTCGACCTTCAGCTCCCCGAACACCTCGGTGATCATGTCGGCGGTGCCTCCGCAACGGCTGGGCACGGCATCGGCATCACAAACCACCGCTCGCACCTTCGGCAACGCCTTCGGCACGTCGGTCGGCGTTGCGGTGATGACTTCAGTCGCGGCAAGCTTCGCCGTCAATCAGGGCGTCGCGGCCGAAAGCGGCGAGGCGGTCATGCAGGGTTTTCGCACGGCGCTGCTGGTGGCGACCATCGCGGCCTCACCCGCAATTTTGCTCTCACTGCTGGGCGGACAGCGCGGCGTGCGCGTCGTCGCGGAGAAGGCTGCGGAGAGGGTGCAGGTGGTGCGTGAGGCGATCGAGGTTGAGATTTCGGCAATGGTGCCGCTGTTCCGCGGTCAGAAATCGATGCCGCAACGCGACAATGGCCTGAACGGAATCCAGGAGCCGAGAGCGGCCGCTCCGGTCCCAGTGGAGGAGGAGACTCGGTGACCCATGTGATTGTCGTTGGAGCGGGAAACGCCGCCCTCTGCGCGGCGCTGTCCGCGCGCGAGCAAGGAGCCAAAGTGACGGTCCTGGAGAAGGCTCCTGAAGGCGAGCGCGGCGGCAACACATACTTCACCGGAGGCGGTTTTCGGTTTCCATACGAGGGGATGGACGACATCCTGCGGATCAATCCCGACCTGAGCGCAGCCGAGATCGAGCGGGTCGACGTCGGCAGCTATCCGATTTCGCAGTTTCGCGATGACCTGGCGCGCGTGACCGACGGGTTGATCGACGACGGCATGGCCTCAACCCTGGTCCGCGAAGCGGCGCCGACGATCGAGTGGCTTCATGGACAGGGCGTCAAGTTCACGCTGATGACAGGCCGGCAGGCGAACGAGGTCGACGGCAAACTGGTCTTCTACGGAGGACTGACGGTTGAGGCGGTCGGGGCGGGCAAGGGTCTCTCGGACCAGGAGTTTGATGCTGCCGAACGAGTGGGCGTCAATGTCCGCTATGGCGCCAAGGTCGTGAATCTGTTGCGCAACGGTCGGCGCGTCGGCGGCGTCGAGCTGTGGACTGAGGACGAGGTGGAAGAACTTCGAGCGGACGCCGTGGTGCTGGCCGCAGGGGGATTCGAAGCGAACATCGAAATGCGAACGCGGTATCTCGGTCCGGGCTGGGACATGGCCAAGGTTCGCGGTTCGAGATTCAACACGGGCGACGCCATCCAGGCGGCGATTAACGCCGGCGCGCAGCCGTTCGGCAACTGGTCGGGGGCACACGCGGTCGCCTGGGACTTGAACGCGCCGCCGACCGGCAACCGGATCGTGGCCGACCTCTACCAGAAGCACTCGTACCCCTACGGGCTGATCGTCAACGTCAATGGCGAGCGGTTCGTCGATGAAGGCGCGGATATCCGCAACTACACATACGCGAAGTACGGTCGCGCGATCCTTGCTCAACCGGAGCGTGCGGCGTTTCAGCTCTTCGACCAGCGCACGGCGCATCTGTTGCGCGACGAGTATCGCGTCCGGCAGGTGACGATGGCCCAGGCCGACACGATCGAGGAACTGGCGGAGTCGTTGGGCGTCGATTCAGGCGGGTTGCAACGAACGATCGATGAGTACAACCAGTCGTGTCCCGAACACGGGATTGACGACTTCAACCCGTCGACGCTGGATGGCGTTGGTACTCGGGGCATCAGTCCATCCAAGTCGAACTGGGCCCTGCCGTTCGACTCACCGCCCTACCTGGGATACGCAGTGACATGCGGGATTACCTTCACCTTCGGCGGATTGAGAATCGAACCGCGCAGCGGCCAGGTACTGGACACTGAAGATCGGCCCATGACAGGCCTCTACGCGGCCGGAGAACTGGTTGGCGGTCTCTTCTACAACAACTACGCCGGCGGTTCCGGTCTGATGGCCGGCAGCGTCTTCGGTCGAATCGCGGGACGGAGCGCGGCAGTTGCAAGTCGCTGAACGGGCCGACTCCCTGTTGTGCGAGATTCTCGATTCGCCGGAGGTCCTGATGACCCCGGACTTGCGCCGGATCGCCCGGCGGGAGGCTCGCGAACTGAAGTCGGCTCCCGCCGAGGAGGTGCTGGAAGTTTGCAATCTGCTGATCGAGCACGGCGGCAGCGGCCGAATTCGTCGAGCGGAGCATGGACCAGCGTATGAATCGCGCATGGTCGCCTTCGACCTGGCCTGGATGCACAAGCCGACCTTTACGCTCCTGAACTGGCAGGAGCTTGAGCGACTGGGACGAACGATGGACGGCTGGGCGAGCGTCGATCACTTCGCGCGCAAGCTGAGCGGTCCGGCCTGGCAACGCGGACAGATCACCGACGCCCGAGTCCGTCGCTGGGCGACATCGTCGGACTTTTGGTGGCGGCGGGCCGGTCTGGTCTCGACAATCGCGCTCAATGAGCGGCACCTGGGCAAGGGCGACGCCGGGCGGACCCTGGAGATATGCGAGTTGTTCGTCGACGATCGCGCAGACCTGCACGTCAAAGCCCTGAGCTGGGCGCTGCGTGAGTTGGCGATTCGCGATCCCGACGCCGTGATCGAGTACATCATCGATCGCGAAGAACGGTTGGCGCCCAGAATCCTCCGCGAAGTCCGCAACAAGATCGAGACCGGTCACAAGCAAGCCAAGCCGTCGGAAGCGATGCAACGTCGGATGCGGGAGCGCCCCGCTAGTCGTTGAGGATCAGCGAAACAGTCGGCGGGTCATAGGAGAGACGCAGCTCAAACCTGCGGAGCACATCACGACCCAGTACCGACGGAACCCGCCAGTGTCCAGCCGCACCAGTTCTTGGGACCGCGAACAGCATGGTTTGTGAGAGTCGAAACACCGCTCCATCGTCGTCGGTCATCAGCATGCCGACCGGTTGGATGATGGTATCCACTGTCCCCGGCCCGACGCCAGCAATGGGGAGCCGCCGACCGGACGGAACCGCGTTGTAGTCAAACTCGGACCCGAAGAGCGCCCTGGCACGGCGCGGAGCCACAATCGTGAAATCAGCGCCAGTATCGATCATGAACGGCACCTGTTCGCGGCGCTGCCCGAATGCCACTACCAGGTTGACCATGGGTCGGCCCACTCGATCGAGTTCCGGGTGAGGACGCAGTCCGCCTCTGCTGAACCAGCCGGTGAACCGTCGGGTCACTGAAGGACGACGAAGCTGGGGATCAGGACCAGGTTGGGATCTTGATGGTCGATCTCGAATCTTGATGCGCGCTCAAACTCGCTCAAGGAGTCCAGGAACGAGTCAAGCTCGTCTGCATCCTGGAAGCTCCGGACCTCGTTGTCGTTGAACACAAC
>VXTH01000091.1:7392-10227 GCA_009837565.1 Chloroflexota bacterium
ATGCATGCCCCCGGAAAACGTCCTACCAACTCTGCGGCTTCCGCGTAATATTCGGCCGCTTTTCGTCGAACCGCGGCGGTCTCCACCTGCAGCGCCTCGTACTCCGGTGTGCCTGGTGTGACCATTCGGATATCGAATGGGAGGGTGTCTTCCTCGGTGACCATGACGTGCTCCTCCAGACTCAGCCTACCGAGATCACACACACGTCGGCCAACTGGCGAGTTCTCTGGTCTCGCCTCTTCTGGGCGGCGTGACCGGGAATCGCTGGAGGCTCTCCAGCAGCCAGCGGCGGGTGTCGGCCGGGTCGATGATCTCATCGAGATTCATGATCCCCGCGGCGCCCCACGGTTCGTGGCCGAGAGTCCATTCGTCAATCAGCCGCTGACGTTCGGCGTCCGGGTCGGTGGCCTGTGCGATGTCCCGCGCATGGACGACGTTGACGCCGACGCCGGGATCCATGAATGAGATCTCGGCGCCGGGCCAGGCGGTAATCAGCGAGTTGTCCATGTTGTTGCCCGAGAGCGAGAAGTAGGCCAGGCCAAACGCCTTGCGCAGCACGACGGTCATCCTCGGAACGGTCATCAGTGCGAGCGACTCCATGAACATGATCGCCTTGTGCAACAGCCGAGCGTGCTCTGGTTGTGAGCCGACGATGAATCCTGGCACGTCCTGCAGCCAGACCGTGGGAATGTTGAAGGCCTCGCACATGCAGACAAACTGGGTGCCCTTGTCGCACGTGTTGGGGTCGAGCGCTCCGGCATTGAACATCGGATTGCTGGCCATGATGCCGACCGACTGGCCGCCGATTCGGGCGAGCGCAGCAATCAGCGAGCGGCCGAACCTGGGCTTGAACTCGAGCATCTCGCCATCGTCGACGATCCGCTCAATCACGCGGTGCATGTCGTAGGCGCGCTGGCGGCGGGTCGGGACCAGGTCGGCGATGGTCAGGTCTGGTTCTGCGAAGTCGTAGCCATCCTTGACGGGCGGCGTTTCCCAGCAGTTGGAGGGCATGTAAGAGAGGAACTGCTTGATCAGCTGGACCGCCTCTTCCTCGGTCTCAGCCGGATGATCGATCTGTCCCGTCAGGTCCAGGTGAATGTCAACGCCGCCCAGGTCCTGCAGGCTGATCAGCTCGCCCGTGGCGATTTCGATGACTCTTGGCGAGGAAACGTTCAACGCCGAGCCTCGAACCTGGACGGTGAAGTCGGAATAGGCGCTATGGAAGCTGGAGCCGCCGAACGACTCGCCCACGATCGCGGTGGCCATGGGAATGCGCCGCCGGCGCCGGGCGGATTCGATCCCGGGCGGAATCTTGCTGAAGCCCTCGGAACCGAGCGCGTCGGGAAGCCGGGCGCCGCCGGTCTCGCCGAAGTAGACATGAGGCACGCCCTGCTTCAGCGATTGCTCGTAGATGCGCTTCATGCGCTTGCCGCCGACAACCGAGGAAGAGCCGTGCAGCACCGTGACGTCGTCGCCGACGGCAGTGGCGGGCCGGCCGTCGATCGTGCCCCAGCCGCCGATCTTGCCGTCGCCCGGTGTGCGGTCCCGCACGTCATGCATCTCGGAGTGAGCGAAGGTGCCGATTTCGCGAAAGCTGCCGGCGTCGAAGAGCTTGTCCAGGCGCTCCCTGATTGTTAGTCGGCCCTTGGCGTGCTGACGGGCGATCCGTTCGACCGATCCCATTTCTGACACGATCTTCTGACGGCGCATGAGCAGATCTGCGCGAATCTGCTGGGGGGTCAATGGGCTGGCGGCCATACGCGGCTCCTGCAATTGAGAAAGTTGAGCGGCTGATCTTCGGAACGACAATACCGGCTGCCCGGATTAGGTGGCAGAGTCCTTGTCGATCGGAACTGCGATTGATTCACCGCTGGACGTCAGCAACAAGTGCGCTTCAGCCACGGTCACACCGGCGTTCCTGAGCATGGATGCGTAAAGCTGGACCTGGCGGAAGTAGTGAACGCGGCGTTCCTCCGGGATGGTCTGGTCCGACTTGTAGTCAACCAGAATCCAGCGCCCGTTCTCACCGAACAGCAGGTCCGCTATCCCTTCGCTAATCGTTGTCCGTTCGCCGTCCGAAGTAATCGATTCGAGCGGTAGCTCTCTGTGGACGATGTCGGAGCGGGCCGCACGGCGGAGCAGGTCCGAGTTGAGCGCCTGCTCGACGTGTTCGGTCACCGATTCGGGATCGACGTGGTGCTTGCGGCAGATGCGGACCGTTCGCTTGAGGGTGAGATCCAGGTTGGTGAAGTCGGCGGCCTCCAGTGCTTCATGGACCGCCTTGCCCAGGTCGAGTGGGTTGATAGACGACGCATCACGCTCGCTCTCATCGACGCCAATGTCCGCCGACTCGCCGAGCTGCTGATGACCCAAACTTGAAGGCGTCTGCGTGTTGATATCTCGCCGACCACCGTCAATGGACTCGCGATGCCGCTCTTGCCAGGCGGCGTGAAGATCCTCGATCGGCGGAGTTCTGAGGACGGACGGCTGAGCGGACACGGCATCGAACGCTCGCGGTGCAATGACCAGCGCGTCCGGATCGGAATCGGGGGTGAGCCAATGCGGTGCCGCGTCGTCGAGGAATGTGTGGAATGAGTCGTGGCGCGACAGGCTGTCGGCTGGAACGGAGGGCAGGATCAACCAATCGCGAGCGCGGGTCGCGGCGACGTACAGCATCCGCCGCGCTTCGGCGTCGCTGTAGGCGCGGTCGCGCCGGAGCGCGGCGAGGTAGCCGGGCGAGCGGAACGGCTCGCGGTCGTCTCCCAGTTTGAACTCGACGCGATCGTTCTGGCGGTCGACGATGAAGTCGGCGCCGGACGCCGGCTGGTCCTGGAG
>VXTH01000339.1:0-10216 GCA_009837565.1 Chloroflexota bacterium
CATCGAGGCGCCCGCGATGTGCGCCTTGTCGATTCCGTAGGCGTCGAGGACGGCCACGCCGTCGGCGGCCATGTCGTCGATCGTGTAGTTGGGTTCGCCCGGCGGGCAGGAGGTGGTCTTGCCGGTGTCTCGGTTGTCGTAGCGGATGACGAAGCGGCCGCCGTCGGCCAGGCGCTGGCAGAAGTCGACCTCCCAGAGCAGCATCGAGGCACTGGCGCCCATGACCAGCAAGATGCAGGGGTCGGCGGGGTCGCCGAACGAGTCGGTGCAGATGTCGATGCCGTTGCCTTCGATCATGCGCTCGCCGTGATGGGTCGCCATGGTCGTCCTCCAACCCGTTCCTGTTGCTATTGCAGTGCGCCCGACGCTACCAGCTCGACGATTTGTTCGTCGGTGTAGCCGAGCAGGTCGCGCAGGACGGCGTCGTTGTCGGCGCCCATGGTCGGGGCGACGTGCGGTCGACCTGCCGGAGTTCGGTCGAACACGATGCGTGCGCCCTCGACGACCGATTTGCCCTGGGTGGGGTGGGCGAGTTCGACGAAGTGATTGCGGTGTTGGAGCTGCGGGTCGGCGAAGCAGGCGGCGGAGTCCTGCACGGCGTGGGCGGGCACGCCGAATGCCTGGAGGGTGTTCATTGCCTCCTCGGCGGTACGGGAGGCCGTCCACTCTCCCAGTGCGACGCCGTTGAGCACCGAGTCCAGCGCAGCGCGGTCCGCTTCGTTGCGGCAGGCGATGGCGACCCACTGGTCTTCGCCCTCGGACGGGAAGACGCCGTGCGGGGACATGTCCGGGTCGTTGTTGCCGTCGGCGAGCCACTTCTCGCCGGTCAGCCGGTACTGGAGGAAGGCAGGGGTGAGGAAGTGGATCGCGGCTTCCATCTGCGAGACGTCGATGTACTGTCCCTGTCCGGTGCGGTCGCGTTCGTGAAGGGCTGCCAGCAGTGCGGCCGAGGCAAAGCGTGGGGCGACGTAGTCGGTATAGGCGCCGAAGGGTCCAGCGGGCGAGCGGTCAGGCCAGCCGCAGAGCGGCGTGAAGCCGGCGAAAGCGGCGGCGAGGTTGCCGAAGCCGGCGAACTCGGCCAGCGGGCCGTTCTGTCCCATCAGGCAGGACGACATCATGATCGCGCGCGGATTGACCTCGTGGATCGTCTCCCAGGTCAGGTTCCAGCCGCGCATCGCTCGAGGAGTGAAGGACTCGGTGATGACGTCGGCCCAGCGGACGAGGTCGAGGATCAGTTCGCGGCCCTCGGGATTGGCCGGGTCGACGGTCATCATCTGTTTGCCGGCGTTCATGTTGTGGAACATGGACGAACCTTCCGGCTGGGTTGCCTCGTCGTCGATAAAGGGTTGGAGCGTTCGCGCAGTGTCGATCCGGGTGCTGGACTCGATCCGCACCGTGTTGACACCGAAGTCGCAGAGCGCCCGCGTCCCGGCCGGCCCGGCCATGACCCACATCAGGTCGAGCATCTTGAGGCCGGAGAGCGGCGGCAGGTTCGGCGTGGCGGCGTTTGCTCTATTGAGAACTGCCGGCTGGTGGACCTCGGCGAGCACTTCGTCGGTGTGTTCGCCGAGCGTCGGCGCGGGTCGGCCGTACTCGATCGGTGTCTCGGAGAGGCGGGCGAACGGTCCCGGGAACTTGACGCTCTGACCGTTGCGCGCGACATCGCGCCAGTAGGAGCGCGCCGCGAGATGTTCGTTCTCGTCGAGGTCGTCCATCGTCGAGACCGGCACGATCAGCAGGCGCCGTTCCTGCGCGACCTGGAACAGCTCGGCCTTGGTCTTGTCGGCGCAGAGCGCTCCGACCACGTCGCAGCAGCGCAAGTATTCGCTGATTGGCTCCTGGCCGGTGAGGATCAGATTGGTGTAGTTGAGCCAGTCCTTGTCGCGGGTCTCCTGGTCGCAGTAGCCCTCTTCCAGCGCGTACTGCATGAGACGGTCGGTGAACGGCCCGATCGCCGCGCCGAACAGGTAGGTGATCGCGACATGGCCGTCCTTGCAGGGCCAGAACAGGCGGATCTCGAGCGGGCCCAGCGCTGCGCCGACGGCCGAGCGCTGGAACTGGCCGGAGTTGTTGGCAGCGGCGATGATCCCCGACTGTGTCGCCTGGGCGTATGCGGCCTGAGCGGAGACGTCGACGTATTGCCCGAGGCCGGAACGCTTGCGCTCGTGCAGTCCCATCAGCACGCCCAGCGCGGCTTCCGCGCCAGCATGTAGTGCGGTCTGCGGCAAACCAACGCGAAGCGGCGGGCGGTCTCGGTCGCCGCTCTGGATCATGGGGCCGGCCGCAGCGGCGACGGTGATATCGGTCGCGGCCCAGCCGGCTTTGGGCCCAGATGAGCCGAACGGCGTGATCGCGACGTAAATCAGGCCGGGGTTAACGGCCGACAACGCTTCGTAGCCGAGGCCAAGCGCGTCCATGGCGCCGACATCTGCCGATTCGATCAGCGCGTCTGCTGAGCGCGCGAGGTCGATGAGTCGTGAGCGACCCTCGTCTGTCTCCAGGTCGAGGACCAGCGAGCGCTTGCCTCTGGCGTAGGACTGCCAGACCAGGGAGTCCTCGATGTCGCCTTCGTTGGAGCCATCCGCAAACGGACCTCTGCGACGGGCGCGATTGCCGCCAGGCGGTTCGATGGCAATCACATCAGCACCAAGGTCGGCGAGGATCATGCCGCCGATCAGTCCGCGATCGTCGGTCAGGTCGAGAATTCGGTAGTCGCTGAGCATGGCGAAATCCTCTGCATGGACCCTGTCTGGCCCTCCGTGTGGCGGATCGTAGCGAAGCTGAAGCGACTGCTGCGTTTACTTCGCCCACGGCGCGTTCAGCAGCGCCAGGACCGATTCGTTGACCCGTTTCTCGGCCAGGGACAGCGCGCCCCGCAAGTCGCTCGGATGGCCAGCCAACCATTCGCCCATGGCGCTCGCAGCGGCCTGGTGGAGGGCGGTGCCGACATTGATCTTGGCGACGCCCAGGTTCACGGCTGCCTGGATTTCGTCCTCAGTCAATCCGCTTGCTCCGTGCAGGACCAATGGGATTGAGACCGCGTCCCGGATTGCCCGCAGTCGTTCGGCTTGCAGGCCGCCGACGGCGGGGCCACCGTGGGTGTTGCCGACGGCGACGGCGAGCCAGTCGACGCCGGTCGCTTCGACGAAGCGGGCTGCCTCGTCGGGGTCGGTCCAGGATGCGTCGCCGATCGTGACTCCGGCTTCATCACCCGCGACGTGTCCCAGTTCCGCCTCCAGCGGCAACCGGGACCAGGTGACCAGGCCTTTCGCCGACTGGGCCAGGGTCAGGTGCTGGTCGAACGACAGTGTGGAGCCGTCGATCATGACCGAGCCAAACCCGGCGTTGATCGCGGCTGACAGTTCATCCAGGGTGTCGGCGTGATCGAGATGCAGTGCGATTTCGGCCTCAGAGTCCTCGGCCACTGATTTGACCACAACGGCTGCGACATTGACCCCGCCGATTAGTGAGAGCCCCGAGCGATTGAACTGGATCAGGACCGGTCGTTGCGCATCCTCTGCGGCGCGTACGACGCCGCGGACCATTTGAATGGTCGACACGTTGGCGCCGATCACCGCCAGACCACGTTCGTGCGCTTGTGCGATGATTGGGCCTGGATCGACGAGGGGCATGGACGCAGTGTCCCACAGCCGGCGCCCCGCTCGGGCTTCGCCGGAAATCTCGGGCAGGCGCGGCTGCAGGGGAGCGCATTGGTGAACCGTCCGGGCGGACCTCTTGACCTCGGCGCGCTGGAAGACGACCAACTGGTGGCCGTGTCGTTGGACGGTCGGCTCGACGCATTCAATGTGCTGGTGCTGCGTCATCAAACGCGTGTCCGCTCGACCTGCCGCGGGATCGTCGGTATGGCCGACGCCGACGATCTGATGCAAGAGTCGTTCATCAAAGCCTGGGATCGGCTGAGCACCTACAAGCAACGGGGCAAGTTTCCGGCCTGGCTGGGCGTGATCGCGCGACGCACGTGCTTCGACCATCTGCGGCAGCGCCAGCGCCGGCCGACGACATCGCTGGACCGGTTGACGGACGATCTCGGGGATCAGTTCACTCCAGAGTCCGGAGACCGCTCGCTCGACGAGCACTTGCTCAACATCGAACTGAGCGGCGTGTTGCGGGAAGCGCTGGAGTCGCTGCCGGAGGAACAGCGGCGAGCGGTCTTCTACCGGGACGTCGCCGACATGGAGTATCGCGAGATCGTCGATGCGACCGGCTGGTCGATGGGTACAGTGAAATCACGGATCAGCCGGGGGCGGTCGGCGATGAGAGACTTTCTCAACGCGCGAGACGCGAACGACGCGCGAGGCGAAGGAGCTTAGCGGTGCCAATCGCTGACCGAACCAGCATTCCTGCCAACCGGCGGACAGTGAGTCTCCGCGACGAAGTGTCCACTACCTCCAGTTATGTGCGGCACGACGCCGAGCCCGGCTGTCGTACCGGCACAACGCGCGGAACTATTGCTGTCCAACGAGCGTCTAAATTCATAGATGAACACATCAAAGCGACGCTCCGCGTCGCTGGCGCGGAGGCTGAACTCGGGGTTGTAGTGAGATGACGTGGGGACTGATTCGATGGATGTCGTTCCGACGCGCCGACTGGCGCGACGACGTTTCGGCCTACCTGGACGATGAGTTGTCGCCGCGCGATCGCGCACGCGTCGAAGCGCGCCTGGCCCAATCCGAGGAGATGCAGGCCTACCTCACGGATCTTGATCAGATGCGAGCGGTCTTGCGCCGCTTCGAACCGGCGCAGAGCGCAACACCGTTCCAGCTCACTCCGGAGATGATTGACGACCCGGCGCGGATCTCTGTGAGACCGGCCGGAACGGCGCGGGCATTGCGACTCTCGATGTCCACGGCGGCGATCGGCGTCGCGACGTTCGCCGCGTTCATGGTGTTCGACGCAGTTGATTCACCCACCGTCAACTTCACGACGACGTCGGCTGACGCTGAGCCGACGCGTGTCCCGACAGCGGCTGTCGTGACCGACGAAGTCGAAGTGCAGGCTCAGGCCGGGGAGACAAGCGACGAAGCGGCCTCGCCGACATCGAGCGAGCCGCAAGCCGTTTCCGCCGCGACCCAGGAAGCGCAGGAAGAGGAGCGCACAACGGTCGCAGCGGTGGCCTCTGAACAGGCTGACCAGCAACAAGCGGCGCAAGAGGCGGTCGAGCAAGAGGAGGCCGAACAGCAGGCCGAGGCGTATCAGGAAGAACAGGCACAACAGGAGGCGCAGGAGTCGGCCGATGATTCGACTGTCGATCCGTCGCGCCGCGCGCTGACCGCAGGCCGAAGCAGCGGGGATGGCCAGGCCAAGAGTGTGAACGTTGAGGATGTGGTCGCCGAACAAGAAGAGGCCGAAGCGTCTGAGCAGGCGCAATCGGCGGATGAGGTCTCGGCAGACGCTGCTGCAGAGCAGGCTGCGGATTCGACGGATGAACAACGCCCCGAGGCGCAGCAGAGCGCTGCTGCCTCGCCGGCCGAAGCTTCCTCCGAGGATGAGCATTCGGCCAGCGCCCGGACGGAGACTCGCTCGGTCGCGACCTCAGTCGCTCAGGGAGAATCGGATTGGCCGCTTGAGCAACGGCCTCGCTCGTCGACCGTTCGGCTGGCCCGGGATCCATCCTGGGAGTTGCCCGTCCAGATTGTGCTCGCCGCCGTGGCGATCAGTTCTGCGGTGTTCTGGCTGGTGCTCACGATTGCCGACCGCCGCCGCCGAGCATGACCGCGCGCGCGGCCGGCAGCTCACGCCTGATGTCGCGGGCATTCGAGCTGGCCCGCGCCGTGCGCGGCACGACGAGCCCCAATCCCGCGGTCGGCGCGGTCATTGCTCGAGGTTCCCGAATCGTGGGCGAGGGCGCGACTCAGCCTCCAGGCGGTGCGCACGCGGAGGCCATGGCGCTGCGCCAGGCCGGAGACCTTGCCCACGGCGCCACGATGTACGTCACGCTTGAACCGTGCGATCACTACGGCCGCACGCCGCCTTGCACGGAGGCGATCATCGAGTCGGGAATCACCCGCGTGGTGGTGGCAGTGGGCGACCCGGATCTGAGGGTCTCAGGTCGGGGGCTGGAGCAACTTCGTGAGGCGGGGATCGAGGTAAGTCTCGGCGATGGAGCAGCTGAGGGAGCCGCCCACTACGAGGCCTATGTCCACCACCGGAGGACTGGTCGGCCCTTTGTGACGGCCAAGTTCGCGGCGTCGCTGGACGGCCGGATCGCGTCGACCAGCGGAGACTCGCGGTGGATCTCTGGACCCCAGACCCTGCGCTGGGCGCACCAGAACCGGCCGCTGTTCGACGCCATGCTGGTTGGCGTGGAGACGATCATCGTCGACAATCCGCAGCTGACCGCCCGCCCCGAGGGCTGGAGTGGGCCGGTACCACAGCCGCTGCGAGTGATCCTCGACAGTCGAGGCCGGACGCCGCTCGAGAGCCGGGTGCTCGAACACACTTCGTCCTCTCCCACGCTGATCGCCACGACATCGGCAGCGTCAGCGGAGTGGAGCGAGGCGCTGGCGTCACGAAGGGTCAATGTGGCCAGGCTGCCTGCAGACGAGAACGGCCGCGTGTCGTTGGCGTCGTTGCTCGATCTGCTGGCCCGAGAACACGGTGTGGTCAGCCTGCTTGTTGAAGGCGGAGGCGAGGTGCTGGGTTCGTTCTTCGACCAGCGGTTGATCAACAAGGTGACGGCGGTCGTAGCGCCGATGATCATTGGCGGCGACGCCCAGACCGCCGTGCGCGGACGCGGGGCGGAGCGGATGCGCGATGTGTTGCGTCTGACCCACATGTCGGTTGAACGTCTGGGCGCCGACCTGCTCGTGACCGGCTATCCCGGCAATCCCGAGCATGAACTGGATGTCCGTATACGACCGGCTGGTCAAGCGGATGTCGATGCCGTCGACCAGCTCCTGGCTTCGCAGATCATCGAGCGCCCGCTGAAATGCGAGGAACTCCTGACCGAGGCCCGTGCCGGCGACGTTGTGATCTGGCTCGCGACCAGCCATGGCTCACGGACTGATGTGCAGGGCAAGGCGCAACCGTTCGAGGATGTGCTCGGGGTCGCCGCAGTGAAGTTCGCAACCGACCGGGCCTCAATACCCTGCCTGGCCGTCCGACCTGATGCTCCGGCAAGCGTGGCCGAACGACTGCGGGACTCCTGCGAGGCGTCAGCCAGCGGGCGCGACGCGCAGTGGTTGACATTGACGACCTCGACCACGATCGGACTGAGCGAGGAACAGTACAGGTCGTCGGGCTATCGCTATTACCGCCGCGACGCCGACGGCTCTGACGTGTTGATTAAGCGGCTGCACGCATAGTCCACCGAAGGTTGTTCGCCGCGAACGGTCAACATTCCTCATCGCCGTGAGATCCTTCTGGCCGTGCGTTATGCGCGATGTAGCCCGGTCCCGGTCTAGCATTGACGCCTACGGACCAGATTTCGGGGGCGGGCGATGTTCACCGGCATCATCGAAGAAGTGGGCGAGATCACGGAAGCGGCCGAGGGCCTGCTGCGAATCTCCGCGCCGATGATCCTCGAGGACGCGCAGCTCGGCGACAGCATCGCGATCAACGGCGTCGACTTGACGGTCACCCATATCGAGTCGAGCCAGTTCCTGGCCAACCTGATGCCGGAGACCTATCGGCGTTCGAACCTGGGTGAGCTACAGGTCGGCGATCGGGTCAACCTGGAGCGCTCCGTGCGGCCGGTGGACCGTTTGTCCGGCCATCTGGTGCGAGGCGTGGTGGAGGGTCGGGGTGCGTTCAGGAACACCCGACCGGAATCCGACGCGATCGTCGTGACCTACGATGCGCCGGCCGACCTGCTGCGGCACATGATTGTCAAGGGGCCGGTATGTATCGACGGCGTGTCGCTGACGATCATTGACAAGGATGAGTCCGGATTTGCGGTGTCACTCGTTCAGTACACTCAGCAGCACACCAACCTGCTCGACCGACGACCTGGTGACGCTGTGAATCTCGAGACCGACATCCTCGCGCGATACGTCGACGAACTGCTGGAGTCCAGGATCGATCAACTCCTTGACGAACGGCTCGCGGCGCGAGAGATCAGTGGAGGCGGAGCGCGATGACGGATTCCGAGACTCGCGGCGCGTCGAACTCCACCCACACAGCGGTGAAAAAGCCTCGCCCGGCCCGGCGGACCGGCGGCCGGCGGCGCAAGTCTCCGTTTTGCAGTGTTGAAGAGGCGATCGAGGCATTCGCCCAGGGCGAGCCGCTGATTATCACGGACGATGAGGATCGGGAGAACGAAGGGGACCTGGCGCTACCAGCGCAGTTCGTGACCTCGGACACGATCAACTTCATGGCGATGCACGGCCGTGGCTTGATCTGCGTGGCCATGGATGGCGGAATGCTCGACCGACTCGACCTGCGGCTGATGGTTGAACAGGGCTCAAACACTGCACCGCTGGGAACAGCCTTCACCGTCTCGGTCGAGGCTCGCTCAGGAGTGACGACCGGCATCTCGGCGCCCGATCGCGCGCGCACGGTGCAAGTGCTGATGGATCCGAACTCCACACCGGAAGATCTGGTGCGTCCGGGCCACATGTTCCCGCTCAGGGCCCGCGAAGGCGGCGTCCTGGTCCGGGCCGGACAGACCGAGGCGTCGGTTGACCTCTGCCGCCTGGCCGGACTCCAACCGGGGGCGGTGATCTGCGAGATCATGAAGCGCAACGGCGACATGGCGCGTCTGCCGGAGTTGGTGCGGTTCTCGCGTCGACACAAGATCAAGATCGTTTCGGTCGAGCAAATCATTCAGTACCGGCTGCGCACCGAGCAGCTGGTGGACCGGGTCTCGGAAGCGAAGCTGCCGACGCCAATGGGCACCTGGCAGCTGATCGGCTATCGCACTCGCGACCACGCCGAGGAGCACGTTGCTCTCGTCATGGGCAACGTCGGCGGTGGTGAACCGACCCTGGTTCGGGTCCACTCGCAATGTCTGACCGGCGATGTGTTCTCATCCCAGCGCTGCGATTGCGGCGAACAACTTGAGATCGCGATGCGACATGTTGCCGAGGAGCGTCGCGGGGTGATCGTGTACATGGCCCAGGAGGGTCGCGGGATCGGGCTGCACAACAAGATCGCCGCCTATGCCTTGCAGGATCAGGGCATGGACACGGTCGAGGCCAACCTCGCGCTGGGTTTCGCAGCCGACCGCCGCGACTACGGAATTGGCATGCAGATCCTGCGCGACCTGGGTGTGCATCGCATCCGACTGATGACCAACAATCCCGCCAAGCGCCACGGTCTGTCCGGTTACGGACTGGAGATCGTTGAGCGGGTGCCGGTGATCGCTCAGGCGAATCCGCACAACGTCCGCTACCTGTCGGTCAAACAGGAGAAGATGGGTCATCTGCTCGACAGCGACGACATCGAGGCGGCCGATTCGGGCGACGACGGGCACCCGCCCACCCGCCGAGCGGCAATCGGTTAGGCCGCGAGCAGCTCCATATGCCACGAGTCCACGACGGCGCGGCGAATCCTGACCCCGAACACGGGCCCGCCAGCGGTCTGCGCTTTGCCGTGGTGGTGAGCAAGTTCAACGATTTCGTGACGAGCAAGCTGCTCGACGGTTGCATCGAGCACCTCGAGGAGAACGGCGCCGACACCGACGAGATTGACATCTATTGGGTGCCGGGGGCCTTTGAAATCCCAATCGCCGCTCAGAAATGCGCCCAGACCGGGCGATTCGACGCCGTGATTTGCCTGGGCGCGGTGATCCTGGGCGAGACGGACCACTATCGGCTCGTGGTTGACGGCGCGACGCAGGGCATCGCGAGGGTCGGGCTGGACACAGGCGTGCCGGTGATTTTCGAGGTGTTGGCGACGCAGACGGTGGCCCTGGCGATGGCGAGGGCGGGCGGCTCGGCCGGCAACAAGGGCGAAGAGGCGGCCCAGGCGGCGATCGAGATCGCCCGGTTGCTGGCGACGATCAGGTAGGAACCGACAGACTTCGCATCTCCCGCGAACGTCCACTGCCGATGTCCCGAGTCGCAGCGAGATGCGACGGAGTCGTCATCCTCAGGACTGACTGAACGTGTTCCCCCGGCTGCGGAAGTTGTCGATCCCGAGGCCGTCTCTCCACTTCGCGGATTCTGTTCTGGAGAACGAATCCAGGGGAATGCCGCAACCGTCAGCGATTCGGACCATTCTCTGGAAGTTGGCGATTGTTGCGGCGCAATCGACA
>VXTH01000368.1:0-10200 GCA_009837565.1 Chloroflexota bacterium
CGGCAGAGCGTGACCAAGTCCTTGAGCGCGTGGGACTTTGTGCCCTTCGTGTGGTGGACTTGGAGAGGACTCCGAGCGCCACACTGTTGGCATTTCATTCCGTCGCGCAACTTGGCCTTGAGCCTCCGTTCGGCGAGTTCAAGAGGTTCGTTGCGGCTACGTCGGCCGCTACCTGCCCCAATGGTCGCCGTGTAGATGCGTTCGTCCGGGCCGATTTCTCCCTGAGGATGGTCGCCTGCTGCCTTTGCATCGCCGGACAGGTAGGGATGCGGGAAGCCCGCTGCGCCCTTCTGCCGGTAGCGTTGGCGGTCAAGTTCCCGTCGAGTCGGGAGCCATTGGTACGCTTCCAGCTTGTTGTCGCCTTCGCGCACCTCTGCGTGCCAGCGGGTTCTGCCGTGGAGCCGTCTGGTCTTGGCTTTGATGAGTTGTCCCTTGCGGCTGCCCTTGTGCTTCGCCAGCAGCCAGTTGAGGTAGCGGAACCATGTGAACCGCGTGATGTCCTCAATGTCCTGCACGAGGCTGGTGTACCGGTAGTACTCGGCCCAGCCCCGGACGATAGCGTTCAGAGTCGTCAGTCGGGTGTACTCATCCATCCAAGTCCAGTTCCTGGAAGTCAGGTCCTTCAGCTTCCGTTTCACGCGCTCCTTCGCCTTGGCCGTCGGTCGGAGATGCACCGCCCATCGTCCTTCGGTCTTCTTCCGCTGGATGTGGAAACCCAGGAAGTCGAAGCCGTCGTTGACGTGGGTGATAACTGTCTTTTCTTCCGAGAGCGTCAGGTGGAGTTCGTGCTCCAGAAACTGCTGGATAGCCTGCATGGTCGCTCTGACCTCGGCGATGGGGCCGTTGCTGACGACCACGAAGTCGTCGGCGTAGCGCACCATCTTGTAGTTGCCGAGACCGGCGTACCGTCTCCGTCGTCGGGTGTTTCGGTCGAGGTCCCATTGCGCCGCCGCCCACTGGTCAAACTCGTTGAGGTAGACGTTGGCGAGCAGTGGGGAGATGACTCCTCCTTGCGGCACACCGGATTCGGTGCGAGCGAAGAGGCCTTCTTCCATGACTCCCGATTTGAGGAACTTCCAGATCAGGTCCAGTAGCGCCCTGTCCTTCACCCGTTTCCGCAGCAGCTTCATTAGCGTCCGATGGTGGACGGTATCGAAGTAGCTTTGGAGGTCGCCTTCGATCACGTAGTAGTGCCTCAGGCTGGTGTTGAACAGCGGCATGAGGACCGCGATTGCGTCCATCGTGCAGCGACCCTTGCGGAAGCCGTACGAGTGCGGGTGGAAGTCCGACTCGTAGATCGGGTCCAGGATGGCCCGAACTGCTTCCTGCACGATGCGGTCTCGCAGGGCGGGGATGCCCAGCGGGCGCTTCTTGCCATCGTGCTTGGGTATGTAGACTCGCCGGACCGGTTGCGGCTGGTACGTTTTGCGCTTCAGTTGGTCGATGAGGGCCGTCATCTGACCCTCGTATCCCTTCTTGAACGCATCCCGTGTTTTGCCGTCCACGCCGTCGGTCTGGCTACCCGGTCGCGCCAGTACCCGTTGGGCCGCTGTGTGCATCCATTCGTCCCAGTGCAACAGGTCGTACAGGTTGGTGAACCTGTGGTCTGGATGCTCAGTGGCCGTTCTTGCCAAGAACCGTTGCTTTTCTGCCATCTTCGTGGGGTTCATACATCCCTCCTCTGGCGTAGTTCGCTGTGTGTTCTGCACTCGTCTAACTGCCCTCCTTCGCCATGTGGCCGGCTTTCCCGACCTCCGACTACTACGAGGGCTCCGCCCCACGCTCGGCATTGGCCGCAAGCTGGCCTACTCCGTTGCCGGAGAGCCGAACGTGGTTCCCAAGTTCACGTAGGTTGCGTTTCCATTCCGCCTTAGGCTCTGCCTTTACGCCTGGCCCGGCTCCTTGCCGCGCTCGTCATCGGGGGACATCCGGTTGTCCGGAGTGCGGTGCCCCTGTCCTGGCGGACTCTCCCCGCAGTGGTTAGACGGGTATCCGATGACTCTGCCCTCGCCCTACCGTGGACGGGCAGTCACTGATTCGACGCTTCAACCGGCAGTTCCTTGTGTAGCCGTAGCGGAACTCTGGCTAGAGGCCCACAGCTTGGTAGGGTCGCTGCTGCCCCGTTGTCGGGAAGGCTTCAGACACGGTTCTGCTTCGGGTCCCCGTGCCTGCTTCCGTAGCCACCGGCCCACTCCTGGCCGGGTTCCAAATCTGGAACTCTCAACCTATGCGCTTCTTGGCGCACACCCTCCCTTGAGTTGGCCTCCGAGTCTCATTCGGTGTCCTTTCGTTGGTCGCCGGCCTCGACAAGGCCGACGAGGTGGTCTTCGAGGTCTTCGGCGATCTGGGCGATCTGCCAGTCGGACTGCGGGCGCTGGAGCCACCAGCGGGCCGTCTCGTCCAGGCCCTGGCGGACCGTGACGATGATCTCGTTGTCGTCGGAGTCGGTCATTCGGCGCCTCCCCCGTACTGCGCAAGCAGGTTGAGCAGGTGGTCGTGCAGGTCCTCGTGGACCTGGCCGTCGATGTAGGAGGCGTCTTCTTCCAGGTCGAGGTTGTAGATTGCGGTGATCTCCTCGCCCAGGATGTCGTCCTCGCCGGCCCGGCTCTCGACCGTGACCGTGACGTAGCGGTGGCTCATGCGGTCGCTCCATTCAGTTGGCGAGGCAGCTTCAAGGCGCCATACCTGACGGCCGCTGAGAGCTCGCTCTCCAGCTGCTGCGGGTCGTGGTGGCAGTACCAGGCGTGCAGGCCCGCCGACTTGAGCGGGCGGATCGCCTCCGAGTCGAGACCTTGCTGCCAGAGCCAGTCGGCCCAGCTGCGGTGAATGGGCAGCTCGGTGCGCTGGTTGAGGAAGCGCAGGTGCAGCGCCGGCGCTTCTCGGGCGTCCGGGGTGAGCAGCAGGAAGGCGTCGCGCTCGAACGAGAGCTCCGCCATCTGCGTGTAGACCATGGCGTGAAATGCGCCAGCTTGCGGCAGCCGGGCGATCTTCGTCTTCCAGGTGCCGATGCTGGTCTCGGGGATCTGGCAGCGCTCGTAGCCGCCTTCGTGCAGCTCGTCAACGGCGCCCTTGATCAGGAACGCGGGCGAAGGCGGCGAGTTGAGCAGCGCCGCCCAGATCGCCTTGAGCGAGGTCTGGGCGCCGACCATCGAGCAGAACCAGAGCTGGTTCTGCTCGGGATCGGAGGCGAAGGCGTCGCAGGTGGCGGAGAAGCCGCCGGCCGTGATCGTGTAGAGCTGTCCGGCATGCTCGTCTTCCGGGGAAGACGTGTTGGGGGTGTCGAGCATCGCTCGTCCTTTCATTGGATGCGGCGTGTTGGTGAGCGGGCTCAGGCGAGGCCCTGCTGCTTGATCGAGACCCAGCCGTCTGAACCGATCACGACGTGGTCCAGGAGTTCGATGCCCAGGAGATTGCCGACCTCGGTGAGATCCTTGGTCAGCTTGATGTCGTCGCGGCTCGGCTCCGCATCGCCGGACGGGTGATTGTGCACAAGCACGATGTGCGGCGCGGCTTCGATCACAGCGGGGCGGAAAACCTCGGCCGGTCGGACCAGCGCCGTGTATCCATTGCCCTGGTAGATCGTGCGCTGGCCGACCACCCGGTTCTTGCGGTCGAGCAGCAGCACCCGCACCTGTTCCTGGGCGAGTTGCGACATCTCGTCCGAGAGCAGGTCGACGACCGTCTCGGGCCGGTAGATGGTGGGCATGTCCTGGGGGCGCTCGGGCCGGGTCTCGACCTCGTAGCGGATCGCGAGTTCGCCCAGCACGCGGAGGTTCTGCCGCAGCGCGTCGAGCAGTGCCTGGCGTTCCGGGTCGTCGGTGGACGGGATGGGGGGAGGTTGGTGCGCGGTAGTCATTTGAAGGTCCTTTCTGCATGGACATGAAGCGGGGCCGCGTCCCTTGAGGGAGCGCGGCCCCGTGTAGCGCCTCGCAGAGAGGCGTCGTGAGGGATGGAGGGTTAGAAGGGCTGGTCGCCGTCACTGTCGGCGTTGCGACCGTTGCCCCTTGCGCTGCCGGAGCCGAGGAAGATCACCTCCTGGGCGTGGACCTCAGTGCGGCTGCGGCGCTCGCCGCCGTCGGTCTCCCAGCTCTGTTGCTGCATTCGGCCGGCGACGTAGATCCGCTCGCCCTTACGGACGTACTCGGCCACGGCCTCGGCCTGCTTGGCCCAGCAGACGACGGTGTGCCAGTCGGTCTGGCTCTCGCCCTCGCTGTTGCGGCGGTCCGTCGCCAGTCTGAGCTGGACGACGGCAGTGCCGCCCTGGGTCTGGCGCAGTTCGGGGTCGCTGCCGACTCGTCCCAGCAGTTCGACTCGGTTGATCGTGCGTGACATTGGTGTGCTCCTTTCAAGAGCGTGTGTGGGCGCGGAATGCCCGCGCCGGTTAAACGAGGCAGCCCCGCGTCCCTACTGGGAGCGCTTGGCCGTGTGGCGCCCGGTTGAGCGGGCGTCGATTCGATGCGTTGGGTGGTCAACTAACCCGGAGGTACTCGCTGACTTGCTCGGTCACGACCTCGGCCCGCTGTTCGGGTTCGAGCAGCGCGTTGAGTCGCTGGTGATCGACCGCGTAGCGCCGGCTTTGGACCATGCCGACCGTGCGCATCTTGTCCGATCCCTCCAGCCTGGCCTTGGCTTCTCCTTTCCGTTGAAGCCAGTGCTGGAGGGTCTTGAGCGCGCCGCGCTTGTCGGCTTCGAGCGACTTGATCCGAGCCTGGGTCCGTTCGTACTCGCACAGCGCCTGCCGTGCCTGTTCGTCCGAGACCGGCGCAGCCGGTTCGGCGTCGTTTTCGGCCTCGCCCGCCCCGCCGGGCTGGCAGACGTTGAGGTAGGGGCAACGCTGGCACTGCCAGTCCGCGGCAGTGAAGTCCCGTTCGGGCAGCGCCTCTGGGTCGGGCCCGTTGAGCGCGTGGTGCTCGGCCAGCGCCGCGATGCGGCCCGTGGCGTTGCGCCAGGCGCGTTCGGCGCGAACGGCCGGGATCAGCTCGTAGTCCCAGCGGCGCGAGCCGGTGTCGAGCGTGGCGATCACCACGTCGCGGCACTCGCCGTAGAGGCCCAGCGAGTAGCAGGCGGCCTGGGCGACCGACTCAGGGTGGCTGCGCTCGGCGCCGAGCGTCTGCCATCGCTTGAACGCCTCCGGCCCGCGCGTCTTGACCTCGATCACGAGCTCTTCGGCTTTGTCGCTCGGGGCTTCGTCGCCGAACAGGAACTGTTCGACCGCGGCCAACGCTCCGCGCGCAGGCGGCGGGCAGCCGGTCGCGTCGGGGAGGCCGGTCACGGTCAGCCCGGGCGATGCCGCGACCGTGACGGACTCGGGTGCATCACGGTCGGCGGGCGAGATGCACCAGCCGGCGCGGCGCATGGCGCGCACAACGACCGGCTCGAGCGCGGTGCCCGCTTCCAGCAGGGTCAGCGACTCGGGCTCGGGCGGGTTAGTGACCGGCTGCTCAGTCGCCACGTACCAGAGCGCGCGGCGGCACTGGCCCAGGGCCGAGGCGCGGATGTCCAGCCCGTTGCCCTGGAAGCGGGCGGCGGGACGGTTGAATGCATCTCGCGACGAGGGTGCGGATGAAGTCATGTCGGATTCCTTTCAGGGGTCCGGTAGAGGGCAAGCGCTGCGGCCCGTTCAGCGGACGGACCCGTTTCGGCGGGTTTGATTCGAGCGCTCGTCGGCTGGCGCCTGTTGCTTCCGGTCGAGCTTGTCTGCGGCCGAGGCGATCAACGGGTTGAGCTCGGCCGGGCCGAGTTGGTCCAACTCGCGGCCGGTCTTGTCCCGCACGGCAGAGCGGACCTGCTCCTCGGTGAATCCCTGCTGGGTGCTCAACTCGATCAGCTGGTCGCGCAGGTTGGCGGCATCGCGTTGGTCGTCGTCCGCCGGCGCGGTCGGTTGCACGACACGGCGGCGAGGCTGCTGGGCGGTGCTGCGCTCCGCTATCGGCTGCGGTCGAGGTCGCGAGTCCCGCTCGGGCGCCGCGCCGGTGCGGGAGTGAGTCGGCGGGTCGCCGTAGAGGCCGTTGCCGAAGCGGTCGCCGAAGCTGCGCAGGGCGCGCTTGAGCGCGTCCGTTACGGCGCCCTTGTAGGCGGTCTCATGCCCTTCCGGCGTCTCGTCCGTGACCGGCTGGAAGCCGACATCGGTACGCGCGGGCGCGCCCGGGACGGTGACTCGGACGACTGCCGAGTAAGCGGCCGTACTCGTCACCTCGCCGGTGCGCGAGTCGGTTAGGTCGATCTGCCGAGCAGTCACATCGCCGACCAGCTCAAAGCCCCAGCCGCCGAAGCCGAAGATCTTGTTGGCCTGGTCGATCGCGGTGTGCCCCTCGATGTAGTCGAACATCCGCCCGCCGCGACCTTTGCGCTGCGAGACCAGCTGCGGGTCGAGCGGCTGGCCGAGCGCTTCCGTGACGCGGGGCGCGAGCGCGTCCCAGTGCAGCGCCTCCGGCGTGGGCTGCGTCGACCTGGGATCGACACTCGTCGGCCGATTGCGCTGCGCTCGCGCGCCGGTTCCGTTGCTCCCGGACTGCGACGGCGTACGGCCGTTGCCATTCCGACGAACCGCCGTGGCGGTCCCGTTGCCGTTCCTGTTGGTTCCGTTGTTCATCTCATGCTCCTGTTTGGGTGGTGAGTTCGGGTGGTTGCGGCCGCGGAAACGGGCGGCCGTGTGGCCGTGGGCAAGCACGGTCGGGCAGAGGCCATAGGCTGGCCTTCCATTGGTTGACTGGTCGGTGGTGTGTTGCGATGGCGGACCCGCCGTCGAGTTGGCGCTACGAGTTGGGCACCCGGGCTGCCTGTTGCAGCGCGTCAAGGAAGGTCGCGCGCCCGTCCGGGCGAGCGCCCAGGTCGGCGACATCGACAACGCCGTCAGGCAGCGTCACGACACGGATGCGGTGCGGGCCGAGCAGTCCGCCGAGTTGGCGGGCGGCTGCCGAGCCGGATGGGTCGGCGTCGAAGGCGAGGAAGACGCGCGGCCGTCCTTGTAGAGAGGAAACCAGTCTGTACATGCCCTGGGCGCCCAGCGCACAGGCGGCGGGCAGGCCCCAGGCGGCCAGCACGAGCCAGTCGAACAGGCCCTCGGCGAGCACGAGCCACTGCGTGGAAGCTTGCAGGCGCGAAAGGCCCAGCACCGGCTTGGGGCCTGGCAGGGCCTGAAACCTCGGCCGAACCTCGGGCCAGACGGCGCGGCCGGCTAGCCAGTGGACACGGCCATCGCGGATGTCGGGAACGACGATCATCCCGCGGAAACGCTCCCGGCCCTCGCAGACGAGACCGCTCCCGAGTGTCCGTCGGTCGTCGAAGCCGGCCTGCGCCAGCCAGTCGCGCAACCCGTGTCCGCTGGCGTAACCCAGCCCCAGGCGCTGCGCAGCCGGCGCGTCGATTCCGCGCGAGGCGAGGTAGGCACGGGCCGCGTCGCCTAGTTCCAGCTGGCGCTGGTAGCAGCGCATCGCCGCCGTCAGCAGCGACGGATCGCGGTCTGGCGCAGGCGGAGGCTCAAGCGCCACTCGAGGCGGAGTGGCCGTGGTCGGGGGATTGACCGGCGACGCTTCCAGTCGGCGCATCGCCTCGCGCAGGTCGACCCCATCGGTTCGTTGGATGAAGTCCAACACATCGCCGCCCAGCCCGCAGCCGAAGCAGTAGAACTTCTGCGTGTCGGCGTAGACGGTGAAGCTCCCTTCCCGTTCCTCGTGGAAGGGACAGAGGCCCTGGCGGACTCGGCCCCGGCCGCGCAGTTCGACGCCGGCCGCCTCGACCACACGGCCCAGCGGATAGCGTCGCTTGAGCGCGGCGATGTCGACCTTGATGGGGGCGGCGTTCACGGCGCAGCACCCTTCGCCAGAGGCCTGAGCCCCTTGAGGCTGCGCTGTGAGACGACCTTGCCCGGCCGCCAGCGCATGTCCAGGACGGCTCGGACTTCGAGCGTTCCTCGGTCGAGTGCCGTCAGCACGGCGGCGCGGCCCGTGCCGGGGCGGTAGAGCAATGCGTCGTCAGCGCGGAACCGTCGTCGAGCCAGGTCGACGAACTCGGCGTAGGCCCAGCGCCGCTCACCGTCGGTCGCCCCACTCAGGTCCAACTCGGCGAAGACGGCGAGCGCCCGGTCGAGGTCGCCCGTCTGTCTCAGACGGCGCGCCTCATGGATGCCCCGGGCCGGCGATGTGATCGGCTCGAGCGCCTCGTTCAGGCCAAAGATGGCGTCGATGATCCGGTCGACCAGTTCCTCCAGCGTCGGCCGGGGAGTGGTCATGGTCGTGGCGGTTGCTGCAGTCATGTGGGTCTCCTTTCTGTGAGGACAAGCGACTGCTCGATGCCATGAGGCAACGAAGAAGGGCCGCCTCTGGAGAGACGGCCCTTGAGGTGGGTTCGACGAGGTCGACGAGGTACGGATGACTCAGCGTGTTCTGCCTCCCCTCGCGGCCGCCGCTGCAGCGCGGCGGTGAGTAACCACGGCTCGATGCGCGAGCCAACTGACCCAGCCATATCCGAGCGCGCTTAGCGCGGCGACCTCGAACTCGAAGCCGAGGATGAACGAGGCCATCACCAGCACGCCGATGAACGGCAGGAACGCGAGCCGCCAAAAGCGGCCGCCTGTCCCCTCGTTGCCGCCGGTTTCGGCGCTCTCGTCGGCCGGTGAATGCGACGACGACGAAGCAGATGTCCGAGGCTCGGTGCGAGCCGTGCCGTAGGCCGACCAGATCGACTCCCCGGTCAGCCACTCCAATGAGCGAATGATCCGCTCGCGTGAGCAGTCGGCCGAGCGGCAACGGACATCGATCCCATCGCCGTCTGGACGCTGGCGGAAGGCCGCCAGATCCTCTTTCGACTCATGGCACATCGCGCCGGTCCAGAACCAGCCGCGCTCGAATCGAACCCGCTGCTGGGTTGCAATCTGCTCGGCGATCCGGGCCGCTGAGGGGCCGACGTAGCCGCTCCTCTGTGACGGGTGCGTGGTTGCTGCCTTCGGTGTGTTGTGTCCCATCTGGAACTCCTTTCGTGTTGCTGTGTGCGGTGGGCACGATGAGTGTTGAAAGCGCTGTGGGTGACTGGCGACCGGCGCCGGCATCCGGACGCAGGTCTTCGCGGTTGGTGACTGAGACTGGGTGATGAACGCACTCCGTCGCCTCCTGTTGTCGATATGTGGATGCTCAAGTCAGCAGGAAGGGAGAGTGCGAAGGCGAGGGGTGGACACGAAGCGACCGAACTGCGAGGCATGACTGCTGCTCGCGGTCCGGTCAGTTGTCCAAGTCCTGGTCGGGAGGCGCTTCACTGACCGGCGAGTCAGAGATGGGTGCCTACCGCCCGTGTCGGTTCCGCGTTCTGAACTGAGTCTCAGGAGAGCAAGGCTCTATCGCTGAGCAACCGGTTCGCGCTGCGGGGAGCGCTTGTCCCTCTGTGAGTCCGACCGCGAGGAGAGCAATGCTCAATCCCTCTGGTCGGATTCGGGCCGGGGACGGACCCTCCAGCGTTTCTGAACGGGAAATGCTGGACAAAGCCTGAAACCACCTCCAGTACTACGCCGCCCACCAGCGCTTGACAACGGGGGGAGGGGTGTCTTCAAGAGATCACTTGCGCCGGTGAACCTGCACCGTGACTCGGTTGGGCCGACAGCGAAACAGGTATCTGGCTAAGTGGCTTATCGGCCCCGCCAGCCCAGGGTGACCACCCGCAGCAGCCAGCGCCTGACCCGCGCCCGCCTGTGTTCGCGCCGGAGCCGCTCCAGCGTGCGTCGCCGAAGCCGCAGTTCGCTGTGCCGGCGAATCCCGTCCCAGGGGTAGTCCGCGGGCGGCAGGGTCAGCACGTGAGCGTCGACCAGCTCAATCTCCAACTCCGTCATCCGCAACTCCGACGTGAGCTTGCTCCAGTGGTCAGCGGAATCGAGATGCGCGAGGTGTGCGAGGTACGCCCGTCGCCGATCCCGCCACTCGGTGATCAGTGGCAACGCTGTGCCGTAGACGGCATGCTCCCCCGCCTCCGCCTGCTCCGTGACCAGCTGTGGATACCTGCGGTCCAGCGACGCACGTTCGGTCAGCATGGTCCGGGCGGCGGGGTCTGGGCCAGGGTTGCCCCCTCCTCCTTCTGTTGTGCTCTGCCCCACCCCGCCCGTGCTGCGTTGTTCTAGCTCGTCCACCCTGTTCCTCAGCGCCTCGTTCTCAGCAACAAGCTCAGCCATGTCTTGCCGCAACCCGTCCAGTGCCTCGCTCGTGCGTCGTTCCAGAC
>VXTH01000347.1:0-10179 GCA_009837565.1 Chloroflexota bacterium
ACTTCGCGGGCGCATCCGACATCGCCTTCGAAATCGGCGTCAAGCACGCCGACATCTACATGATGTGGGGCGAACCGCGCGCCTCGATCGCCTCCACCATCGAGCGAGTACACGAGGGCGCCGCCAGGCACGGGCGCAAGCCCAGACTCTCCGTCTCTTTCCGCCCGATCATCGCCCCGACCGAGGAGCAGGCCTGGGAAAAGGCCCACAACTACCTCGCCGCGGTGCAAAAACTGTCCAAGCAACCGCTCGACTTCCGCCCCCAGTCGCGCGGCTCGCAGCGCCTGCTCGAGTTTGCCGCCCAGGGCGAAATCCACGACGAGCGCCTCTGGATGCCGATCGCGGGAGCCACCGGAGCCGCTGGCAACAGCACCGCCCTCGTCGGAACCCCCGAGCAGGTCGGCGAAGTCCTGCTCAAGTACATCGACCTCGGCGTCACCACCATCCTCATCCGTGGCTTCGAGCCCCTGCCCGACGCCATCGATTACGGCCGCGAACTCATCCCCATGGTCAAAGCCGAAGTCGCCCGCCGCGACGCCGAGGCCGCCCGCCAGACGGCAGCGGTCGCAGACTGACCATGAACGACGCCGAGCGCCGCATCCGCGCCTACGAGGAGATGGGCGACCATCGAACCGGTCGCGAGGCGGACAACGCCGCGACCGACTGGATGATCGCCGAACTGGCCGCCGTCGGCGTGCAGGCGCAGCCGCAGGAGTGGACGTTCCCGCAAGTCGACTGGAATGACGCCTGCGTCCGGCTCAACGGAGCGAATGTTCCCGGCGTTCCCCTGTTCGACGGCGCGCTTGAAAGCGTGAGTGGTCGGCTGGCCGAGCCAGGTTCAGCCGGAATCGTCGTTTCGCAAATCACCCACGGTGACTCCACCCAGTTCAGCACGGCCATGTACCCCCATCTCGATTCGCTCGTTGAGCAAGGCGCGAACGCGGTCGTCCTCGTCATGGGCGACCCGGACGGCAACCACGCGATTCGAAATGCGGAGTTCCCTCGCGATCCACGCAATCTTGCGGTGCTGCAGGTCGCGCCCAACGACGCTGGCCCGGTACTGATTGGAGCGGCTGAGGCGCACTCGGCAGATCTGGTGATCGACGGCTGGCGCGAAACGAAAACCGCGGCAAATGTCGTGGCCAGCGTTGCGGGAACAGACCCGTCGGCGGAGCCAGTCACGCTGATGACGCCCAAATCCGGCTGGTACACCTGCGCTGCCGAGCGCGGCGGCGGGATCGCCATCTGGATGGAAGTCGCCGGACGAATCGCCGGCAATCCCGGCCGCCGCACGCTCAACCTTGTCGCCTCCAGCGGACACGAACTCCACCACCTCGGTCTCGACCACTACATTCACGAACTCGGCGACGCCGCTCACGATGTCCACGCCTGGATGCACCTCGGAGCCTCCATCGGCTCCCGAAACGGGCAAGCCGCCTACGCCGGCTCCGACGACGAACTCTTCAACGTCGCCACCAACGCCCTCAACGCCCAGGGGCTTGAGCGCCGCGCCTTCCCGGTCGGCAACGCCGGCTTCGGAGAAGCCCGCAACATCGGAGAAATCAACGGCCGCTTCGCCTCCTTCCTCGGAGGCCATCCCTACTTCCACAGCCCTCTCGACACCTACGACCGCTGCGTCGACTCCGAATCCCTCGCCAGGCACACCGACGCCGCCGAACAGATCGTCCGCTACATGCTCCGGTAGTCAGATGATCGCGGACCGCCGCAGCCGGGCCAACTCTGACTTCGCAACCCCAACCTCCGACAGCACCTCCGCCGTGTGCTCACCCAGCAGCGGCGCCCGACGCCGAATCATCCACGGACTCTCACTGAGCTTGTACGGCGCACCCGGCAGCCTGACCGGTTCCTCAAACTCCGGATGCGCGATCTCCGTCCAGAACTCCCGCGCTCGCAGATGGTCCGACTCTGCCACCTCGCCAATCGTGTGCACCGGCTGGAACGAAATGTGGTTCTCGCCGAACAGATCCATCAACTCGGCCTTCGTCCGCTCCTTCATCCACGGATGCCAGAACGCGTCCAGATCCTCGCTGTGCTGAAACGCGAGCCAACGGTTCTGCAGCCGTTCATCGTGCTGCCATTCCGGATCACCCATCAGCTCAAGAAACCGGCTCCACTGCCGGTCGACCATCGTGATCACTTCGTAGTAGCCGTCCTTCACAGGCGTCACCTGCCACGGATAGAAGGCGTTCATGTGCGTCCCGGCCCGACCCCGCGACTGCCCCGTGAAGACGAACGTCGCCACCCCGGCCCCGGCCATCACGTTGCTGATGATGTCGACGATCGACAGCCACGCGTGCTGCCCCAACCCGTCTTCACGCGTCGCCCGGCGCGCCAATAGTGCCGCGATCGCCGCGTGGATGCCGCCCTGGAACTGCGGTGCGTCGTAAGGCAGTCCCAGCGGCGCGCGATCCGGATCGCCAATCCGATACGAAATCCCGCTCGCCAGCGACGCGATCAGCGACTCCGCCCGCCAGCCCTCGCGCTGCGTGCCAATCCCGAACACCGTGATCGTCACCTGGTTGAACTCCGGCGCATCGGCCGACAGGTCTTCCCAGGTCAAACCCAGCGATCGCTGCTCCGCAATATGTCGCGACGTAATCACGGTCCCGCAACGACGCGCCAGCCCTCGATACATCCGTCGACCGGCCGCTGACTCCAGATCCAGCGTCACGCCGCGCTTGTTGGTGTCGAGAAAGAGGTGCAGCCCGCTCCGCTCCCGCCCCGGCTCGTCCTCCGGGAACGGAGACAGGCGCCGCACCTCATCACCGCCTGGAACCTCGACTTTGATCACGTCGGCGCCCAGATCCGCGAGCAGTTTGCCCGCATATGACGCAGCGATCCCGCCCCCGTCCTCGAGCACCGTCATGCCGGCCAGCGCGGCCGTTGAAGCCCCTGCCCTTGGTTCTCCGGTGGTCTCAGTCGTCATCTGAGTGAGGGTAGCGCTAGCCTCTGACACACAATTCGCGAGCAAGCAGGAGGTGCCCGATGGACGACCTGAGCGGCAAGGTGGCGCTGGTGACCGGCGCCGGATCGGGCATCGGACGCGGCATCGCGCTCGCCTGCGCCGACGAAGGCATGCACGTCATCCTCGCCGACGTGCAGGAAGGCACGACTCAGGCCGTCGCTGCCGAAGTCGAGGCCAGGGAAGTCCAGGCGCTGCCGGTCGACCTCGACGTGACCGACGCGGTTGGATATGAATGGTTGGCCGAGCAGGTTTACGCCCAGTTCGGTGAGCTCAATCTGCTGGTCAACAACGCGGGTGTGCTGACCGGTGGCGTTCTCACCCAGGCCACCCAGGCCGACTGGGACTGGACCTTCTCGGTCAACATGTACGGCATCGTCAATGGCGTTCAGACCTTCCTCCCGCGCATGCGCTCGCAAGGCAGCGAGGCTCACATCGTCAACACGGTGTCAATGGCGGGGCTGCGACTCAACGAGGTGATTCCGCTCGGCGTCTACAGCGCCAGCAAGCACGCCGCCTTTGCCTACTCCGAGTCGCTGCGCGACGAACTGGCGGCCGAAGGTATCGGCGTTTCAGCTCTCTGTCCAGGCGGTGTCGACACCCTGATCGGCGAGGCCGGACGCAACCGGCCGGATCAGTTCGGAGGAGCCACCGAGGGAGCCGCGCGAGGCTTCAGTCCGGGAGCAATGTCGCAGCAGATGAACCCCGAGGATGTCGGCCGCATCGTCATCAAGGGAGTCAAAGCGAACCGCTGGCTGATCTTCTCCCACCCCGAATTGCGCCCGCACGTCGAGCGACGCTACCAGCGAATCATGGACGACTTCGACTTCTTCGCCAACGACTGATCCCCTCTCCCCGCGGGAGAGGGTTAGGGTGAGGGCGGCGCTGTCGCGGCCCGGCCATGGCGATAAATCCTAGGAGCAGCAGGTGAGCACGGAACACACCACCCCTTCAGACATCCTCCCCGACCCTGAAGTGGTCGAAGTCTCGGACGGCATCTTCGCCTACATCCAGCACGACGGCTCATGGTGCCTGAACAATCCGGCCTTCATCGATGTCGGCGACCAGGTCATCGCGATTGACGCCTGCGCCAACGAACGCCGCACCCGCCTCTTCCGCGAGGCGATCGCGAGCATCTCTCCCAATCCCGTGCGCACGCTGGTCAATACCCATGCGCACATGGATCACACCTACGGCAACTGCCTCTTCTCCCACGACGCCGTGATCATCGGCCATCGCAACTGCCGGGACCAGATCCTCAGGGAAGCGCCCGGTCAGCTTGAGCGCGTCTCAGTCATGTTCCCAGCCGTCGAGTGGGGCGACGTCACCCCGGTCGCGCCCAATGTCGTCTTCGACGACACCATGACCCTCTACGCCGGCGACCTCGAACTGCAGCTGATCTACGTCTCGCCCGCCCACACCAACACCGACGCGGTGGTCTGGATCCCCGAGCGCCGAATCCTGATCGCAGGCGACATCATCTTCAACCAGGGCACCCCGTTCGCACTGATGGGCTCGGTCGCGGGCTGGCGCTCCGCACTCGAACGCCTGAAGGAGCTCCCGATCGAGATGGTCATCGCCGGCCACGGTCCGGTCGCCGACGCGTCCGTGCTCGACGAAGTCGACGCCTATCTCGAGTTTGTCCAGGACTCCGCGCAGTCGGCCTACGACGCTGGAGTTGATCCGCTACCGGCCGCCCGCGATCTCGACCTCGGCCGCTTCGGTGAATGGACCGACGAAGAGCGGATCGTCGGTAACCTGCACCGCGCCTACAGCGAACTCCGAGGCGAGGAGTGGGGCGCCGAGATCGACATGGCAACCGCATTCGGTCAGATGATCGAATTCAACGGCGGCAAGCCGCTGCGCTGCCTGGCGTAACGCGCGGAGCGGTTAAATCGGAATCTTCTCGACCTCTTCCGCCGGCATGATCCCGGCCCATTTGCGCAGTTCCTCGTTCAGGCGATCCTCGCGGTCACCCAGGTGGCACTCACGCAAATAGCCGAGATACGTCTCGACCTGTTCGCGGCGCAGCTCCGCGACGTCCGCCATCGCCTCCTCGGCGCCTTCGCGGCCGTCGCCCATGATCACGCCCAGCGCGCTGTACAGCGTGTCGTCGCCGTCCTTGGCCAGGTACCACTCGGCCTTGTTCAGGTAGCGGTGGACTTCTTCGCGCCGATCCGGCTCCCGCAGCATCAGGTAGCGCATGTGGTCGACGAAGTACGCCAGGTGGCGTTCGATGTCTTTCTGGCAGAGCTCGTAGATCTTCCGCTCCGCTTCGGTCTGAGCCAGTTGCTCACCGTGGCGCAACAGCGCGATCAGCATCGCGTCGTGCATCACCGACGCGACGCAGAACTCGCTGAAGGTGTACGACTGGGTCAGCGGCAGGAACTTCCAGTTGCGGCCGCCGCGGCCCAAGCCGCCGCCGTTGGCCAGCGCCCGCTTGCGCCAGACCTCATACAGCCGAGCGCCGTCAAAGATCATTGTGCCCAGGAAGAGCTTGACCTCGATGTAGCCGTAGGAAATCTCCTGTAGCCAACGACCGGTGGTCTGTGCCTTGGTCCAGCCGTACTCCGAGATCAACGTGGCGATCTGGCAGACCGCACGCTCCAGGTCGGAGCCGATCGGCGCCAGCGACTCCCAGGGAATGTCCGCCGAAGAGTTCCAGCGATCCGCAATCGCATCCTCGTACAGCCCGGCGCAGAGATCCGACCAGACTTCCGACTTACTGAAGATCGAATAGCCCATCTGCTCCGTGCGGGTGTCGGGAATCGCGCCACGGGGAATCTCCGTGTTGTTGTCCCAGTGCTCCGGCACCTCGCCGTAGATGTCGACATTCAGATACTCGAAGCGCAAACCGCCATTCTCGGGCGTCGCCTGTTCCTTGGCTTTGACGCCCCAGTGGACGGGAATGTCCAGCCAATTCGAAGGTAAGCCGGACTGTTCCAGACGTTCCTTGGCCGCCGCGACGACATCGCTCTCAGGCATGGTCAATCTCGCAATCCAAGATTCATCCGTCGTAGGGGCGACCCTTACGGTCGCCCTCCGACAACGTTCGCGCCAATGGCGTTGTACAGGTAAGGGCGACCACAAGGGTCGCCCCTACATTGATGCGTTGGCGCGCCTCAGGTTCTAACTCTCGTCGAGCGCACCCGCCAGTGCCGGGTGCAGACGTCCGCTCTCAAGGCGTCCGCCCAGTCCGGCCACGTCGAGTCGGTGCAGGTACTCCAGCACCTGCTTGCGACGTACGTGCCAGAAGAGACGCCAGCCCTCGTCGACATCGCCGTCGCCGAGCAGATAGACCAGCGCGCCGGCGAGGCCGGGGTTAACCTGGTCCGGGTCGACGGTCGAGTTCTCAAACATGTCGAGCGTCCAGTGGACTTCCTCGGCCTTCTCGGGGTCGTTCTCCAGCGTGTACTTCAGGTGCGTTACGCCGTAGGCGACATGGCGCGACTCGTCCTGCGCCGCCAGGCGGAAGATCCGCTTCTCGGCCTCGTTGTGGGCGATCAGCTCGCCCAGCCGGAAGAGCGACTGCACGAAACCCTCACCGAGGATGTGCAGCATCGAGGACATCTGGGTGAAGTCCTCTGCCTCAAGGATCTGGCGCAGGCCGCCACCACCGCCTTGCAACAGCAGGCCGCCGCCGTTGGCCAGGGCCCGCTTGCGGAAGACATCGGTGTGGCGTGCTTCGTCCATCACCTGCGACATCAGGAAGAGGCCCGACTCGAAGTGATCGGCGGCAATCCGCGGCAGCCACTTGCCCGGCACATCGCCGGCAATGAACTCGACCTCGGTCAGCGAGGTGCAGAGCTGCACCATCGCGGGCTGGATGTCTTGGGGAAACTCGTACATCGTGTCCCAGGGGATGTCGGTCGCCGACGACCACTGACGCGAGACTGCCTCGTCATAGAGCAATCCGGCCGACTCCGAGAAGGTCTCGGTCGCGTCGCCCAGCACCCACGGCGTCATTCGCGGCGCGGCGCCCTCTGGCGGAGCAGCCCCGCGCGGCCGGGCTGAGTTGTCCTCGGACGTCGCCGGAATGTCGCCGTACAGGGACTTGTTGATCTGCTGCAGGGTCAAACCCTTGCGCCCAGGTTCAGCCGAGACGCCCCATTCCGTGTCCAGGTTCAACCAAGAAAGGTCGAGCTCCGGAACCTCCGGCTCGAGTTGCAGTTCGTCCAGCTTGTCAGCGGTCACCATCGTCAAACTCCTCAAGCAGTCGCGGACCATCCCGCACGGGCACTGTGTACTCGGTTACAAGATAGGGGGTTCGCCCTGGAGTTGTCGAGACCCTGTAAGAGCCGCCTCTGGACTGTCGGGGAGCAGATCACTCTGCTCGATACAGATACCGAACATCCCACAATCCGTACAGCGTCGGCGTTGTGTTGCCGAAGACGTTCCGGACGGCACTCAGACGTTCAGCGTGCGAGGTGTATATCAATGGCAGGTTCTCGGCCACGATCTCCTGGGCCCGGTGATACAGCTCGAACCGCAACTCACGATCCAGCTCCTGGCTGGCGCGGATGTAGAGGTCGTCCAGCTCCGCCTCCCAGGCGCTCGCCGGTTCCGGCTGATTGGGATACCAGAGGTGCAGATTCTCTGAGCTGTGCCAGAGCACGATGCCGCTGTACGGATCGGGACCGCCGGTAAAGCCGATCACGATCGCATCCCAGTCGTAGGACGCGGTCAGCTGGCCAACCAGCTCGCCGAAGTCAACCACCTGGAAATCGACATTCAGGCCAATCTCGGTCATCCCCCGATGGATGATCTCCGTCACCTGTTCGCGAACCTCGTTGCCCTCGTTGGTCGCCATCACAAACGCGATCTCGTTGCCGCGGTCGTCCTCGCGGAAGCCGTCGCCGTCGCGATCGGTCCAGCCGAGTTCGTCGAGGATCGCGTTGGCTCGATCGAGGTCGTAGTCATATGTCGCGACATCCGGGTTGTGGAAGCCGCCGGCGGCCGGACTGATCGGCGACCACTGTGGGTATCCCAGCCCGTGCTGGACCTGCTCGATGATCGCGTCCTTGTCGACGATGTAAGCCACGGCCCGCCGGAACTCCAGATTCCCGAACCAGTACCGCTTCTCCTCGGAGAGGTACGCCTCGCCGCTCTGCGGATTGGTCCCCTGGTTCTGGTTGAAGGC
Organism: Chloroflexota bacterium; assembly: GCA_009837565.1. Lineage (GTDB taxonomy): Bacteria > Chloroflexota > Dehalococcoidia > Bin125 > Bin125 > Bin125. Next base: position 8,124 of record VXTH01000347.1, read on the forward strand.
CAGGAAGGTCGAGCCGAAGTTCGGTCCCCGTCGGTGGATAGTGAAGTTCTCTTCTTCCTGCAATGGTTCCAGGTCCGCGAACTCTTGCCCAAGGACGCCGTGAACGTCGGCCAGGCCGCTGCGAAACGCCTCGAGTTCGCTATCCAGATCCGGAACCACCACCTGCACGATCCGGTCGAGATACGGCAGGCGATTGCCGTCTGCGTCGGTCAGCCAGTAGTCGGGGTTGCGGCGGAACACCACCCGTTCTCCGGCCACGTACTCCTCAATCAGGAACGGACCCGTGCCGATGATCTCGGACGGATCGGTGTTGAGATCCCATACCTCGTTGAACGTGCCCGCGTCGACATACGGCTGCAGGATGTGCTGGGGATAGATCGCCGTTGCCATTGAGCGCAGGAACGGCGCGAAGGAGACCGGCAGCACGCACTGCACGGTGTACTCGTCGATCGCCTCCACGGTCATCGGCGCGACCTGCCACTCGCCGTTCTCGTCCAGCAGACGGAAGTTGAACGTGGCGCGAGTCGATGTCGGAATGTCCTCGTTGTAAATGATCTGATTGAAGGTGAACTCGACATCAGCGGCGGTGAACGGCTCGCCGTCGTGCCAGCGCACGTCGCGCCGCAGGTAGAAGGTCCAGGTCAGTCCGTCGGCCGAGACGTCCCAGGTGTGGGCCAGGTTGGGCTGCGGCTCACCGCTGAGCCAGGAGATTTCGGTCAGCCCTTCGAACAGGTTGCCCAGCACGCCCGACGAGCCGGCGTCATTGGCCAGGGCCAGGTTCAGCGTCAACGGCTCAGAGATGGTCGCGAATGTCAGCGTCCCGCCGTACTCGCCAATCTCGTACTCAAACTCCTCGGCGTTGGCCCGCAGCCGGCCGACCGTGTCCTCTTCTTCATCAGTGACCAACAGCTCAGGAGAAACCGGAATCTCGTCGGAGCAGCCGCTCCAGAGGAGCGCCGCCGCCAGCATCGCCAACACCACGAATCCTGCGCGCCTCCCGGAACGTCCACGCACCATCCAACTCCTCCCGTTCTCAACACCAAACCGAGCCTATCAGCGAATCCACCGCATCAGGGCGGTTCGCGCAACGACTCCGCGGGACAACCGCAATCGGTTCCGGTCTCCTATTCCCGCCTCCTGGCGTCGGATACGATTGGGAAGAACTTCACGACCACTCCTGGAGCCCACATGTCCCTCCCAACCTTTGAGAACGTCCTGCTCGAGCGCACTGGCACCGACGACCGGATCGGCGTGCTCACGCTCAACCGGCCTGAGAAGATGAACGCGCTCTCGCAGGAGCTGATTTACGACTTCCGCGACGCCTGCGAGCACTTCGAGGCCGACGACGATGTCCGCGTGATCATCGTCAAGGGCGCCGGCCGTACCTTCTCGGCCGGCTACGACCTGACCCCGGCAGGCGGCTACGGCGCCGATGCCGTCCACCGACGCTTCCGCACCGTCGACGACGACGGCAACCGCCTGATCATGGGCATCCGCGGCGGCATGGCCCGGGTGACCGACATCTGGCTCTACTTCTGGAACATGCAGAAGATCACCATCGCCCAGCTGCACGGCTACGCGATCGCCGGCGGCTTCGAGCTCTCGATGATGGCCGACCTCGTCGTCGCCGCCGAGGACACGCAGATCGGTCACCCCGGGCTGCGCTTCGCCGGCTCGCGCACCTCGGCGATCCTGCCGCTGCTGACCAACATGCGCAAGGCCAAGGAGCTCTTCTACACCGGCGACCCGATTCGCGCGACCGAAGCGGCCGAACTCAACCTGATCAACTACGCGGTCCCGCGAGACGAACTGGAAGAGAAGACACTCGCCTTGGCCGAGCGGGTCTCCAACCTGCCCGCCGATCACCTGGCCCAGCTCAAGGTCCACGTCAACCGCTTCTACGAGAACATGGGCATCTACTCCTCGCTGCGCTCCTCGACCGACCTCGACGCCGTCGGCACCTTCACCAGCCAGCATTACGAGTGGTCCCGCCGGATGCGCGACGAAGGCCTCAAGGGAGCCCTCGCCTGGCGAGACGGCCCCTTCGGCGACTACT